>VXPN01000303.1:27825-29433 GCA_009839535.1 Boseongicola sp. SB0662_bin_57
CCCCCTCGGCCCCGCCCGCCGCCCCCCCGGCCCCCCCCCCCCGCCCCCCCGCCGCGCCGCCGCGCCCCCCTTCCTCGCCCCCCGCCCCCCCCCCCCGCCCCCGCCCCCCCCCCCCCCCCCCCCCAGGCCGCAGGGCGTCAGGCAGAAGTTGAGCAGGTACTCCCTCCGCAAGCGCGGTCCGGTGTCGCGCCGACAACACAACTGGACGCCCGAAAACATCCCGAATTGTGCATAATACAACAGTATTGCGTCTAAGCCGCGGCCAAGTCTGCAATGCAGCAGGCGTCGCCAAGCAGTTCGACCGACCAACTTGCCTTGGACCCGAGGGGGCGTCGAAGCCGAACCGAACTGGCGTGAGAGACAAGCGGACGGAAACGGACCCCAGATTCCCGCAAGGTCTTTTCGACGACCCTGATTTCATGTTTGGGACGCCGCAGTGGCGAAGGTATCTGGGAACCACCAAAATCTGCGGGGTCACGTGACAGACAGGTCTTGTTTCCGCCCAGCCAGATTCATTCGAAGTTGCCGCAATCGACCCGGGTTTCGATACGTGTATGTCAATTGACCCCGCAGATTTTGGTGGTTCCCCGTCACCGCGGCGACTGGACGCAAGATCGTGTCATCCCTGTCTTCGACGCTATGGGCAGCGCAATCGACACTGGCAATCGAAGGAAGCCTGCGGCGAGGGAAGGTCGTCACCTACGACGACATTTTACGCAAGGTCTATGTCAATGCCGGGCGCGGGCGGGCAGTTTGGGCCGCGATACATGCCAAGGCGCGTGAACCTGGATTCCTTGGGTGGCGTGTTGCGGACCGCAAGCCACGCCCGTCGTTAGCGATAAACGCCCGCCGGAAAGCCGGATAGGCCGAGAAGAGGACACTCGGACTCAGCACGCCAAGCCCATCGCAGCCAGCCAGTCCCTCTCTGCTGCATGATTGGCACGATAGTTGCGTTCCGTGCGGACCTCGTCGGCACGCTCGGTCGCCCCCTCCCCTGCCCTTACAGTCAACTGCCTCCCACGATGAAAGCGCCCGCCTGATCTCTGTCGCCGAGTTTGGTTGCCAACGTTCCCTGGGACGCAAGCCCCAGCCGCTCCGCCCGGTCAAGGAGCGCCTTGACGGAGGACGGGTACCAGGTCGCGCGTCCACGGGGCGTCGGCTCGCGCATCTCCTCGAGCATGTCGCACATCTCCTGCAGGGTGACGTCCGGACGCGCCGCCCGCATCGCGGCCACGAGCGCCGGCAGGCGGTCGTCCTTCCGCCGCGCGGCCGCCCGTTCCAGGACGGTCTCCGGCAACAGCCCCTCGGAAACGTATGCCCTGGTCGCGCGCACAAGACGCTGAAGCGTCCAGCGCCGCGAGTCCTGCAGGCGCGAGTTCACGACCGCCAGCACGTCCTGCCAGGGCATCTCGGGGCGCAGCCTGCGCACGTCCGGCGCCCAGTCGCCTGCGCTGCGGTTCAGACGCTCCAGGAACGCGTCCCGGCGTGCCAAGCGAAGGCGTGACAACATCGTCCGGTCGCCCGACACCAGTCCCGGATTGCCGCCTATGCGTCCTTCGGCACGCGCCGCGGCAAGTCCCGACATGGTGCGCTCGCGGATCAGCGCCC
>VXPN01000531.1 GCA_009839535.1 Boseongicola sp. SB0662_bin_57
TACCAGCCGACGCCCGACTGCGCGCCGGCGTGTCCCTTCATCGCCGCGCGCAGGTACCATTCGAAGGCCCTGACCTCGTCCTTCTCAACGCCGAGCCCCAGGGCGTACATGACGCCGATCAGTTCCTCCGCCTCGGCGTTGCCCGACCGCGCGGCGGGCCAAAGCGCCGCACGCGCCGCCTCGAAGCGCCCGGCCTCCATCAGGTCGCGCGCCGCCTCGATCTCGGCCGCCGCCGGATGTCCGAACCCGAGCCAGACCAGTGCCGCCACAACACCGAGCCGGCCTCGGCCTCCTGCAATCATGCGTCTCGCTTCCATGCCATCGTCCTCGCCTTCGCTCTCTGCCTCGTCCCGCTTGCCGGAACGGCCGCCGCGCCCGGCCTGCCCGCGCCCCTTTCGGAGGACGACTTCATCGCGTTCGATCCCGAACAGGCCGCGCTCGGCCGCCTCCTATTCTATGACAAGATCCTGTCAGGCAACCAGAACATCTCCTGCGGCACCTGCCACCATCACGACCACGCCTCATCCGACGGGCTGAGCCTCGGGATCGGCGAAGGCGGGAACGGCGTCGGGCCGCTGCGCACCGCCGGAGAGGGCCGTGACCGCATCAGGCGACGAATCGCCAGGAGCTCCCCCGGCCTCTGGAACCTTGGCCACAAGGGCGTCGATGTCCTGTTCCATGACGGCCGGCTGAGCCCGTCCGACCTCTACGGAAACGGCTTCAACTCGCCTGCAGAGGAATGGCTGCCGGAGGGATTGGGTTCGCTGCTGGCCGCGCAGGCCCTGCTGCCGCTGGCCTCGGCCGCCGAAATGGCGGGCGATCCCGGCGAGAACGAGATCGCGGGCGCCGTCATCGACCGGATCGACAAGGGCTGGCCTGTCCTTGCCAAGCGCGTGCGCACGATTCCGGAATACGGAGAGATGTTCGTCGCCGCCTTCGATCATGTCGAGCGCCCGGAGGACGTGAGGATCGTCGAGATCGCCAACGCGATCGCCGCCTTCATCGGCACGGAATTCCGCAATCACGACAGTCCGTTCGACCGCCATCTTGGCGGTGACGCGGCGGCGCTCGACCCTGCCGAGCGGCGCGGCATGGAGCTGTTCTTCGGCGAGGCCGGCTGTTCGGGCTGCCATTCCGGGCCGCTCCTGTCCGACCAGTCCTTCCATGCGCTCGGCCTTCCGGCCTTCGGCCCCGGCCGCAAGCGCATGTGGGACCCGATGCCGCGAGACGTCGGCCGAATGGGCGAGAGCGACGACCTGCGGGACGCCTACCGGTTCCGCACGCCGTTCCTGCGCAATGTCGCGCTTACGGCGCCCTACGGCCACAACGGCGCGATGCCGACGCTTGAGGACATGGTTCGTCACCATCTCGACCCCGCGGCAAGTCGCGCCATGTGGACGCCGGCCATGGCGTCCCTGCCGCCGGCGCCATGGCTCGCGGACATCGATTTCGTGATCCAGTCCGACGTCCTGGAAATGGCGCGCCAGGAGCGGGCGCTCGACATCGCGCTGCCTCCCCTCTCCGACGCGGACGTCCAGGAGCTCGTGGCCTTCCTGAATGCGCTCACGGGCGAGACCGCAGACCGGCGGCCGCTCGGACGACCGGAGCGCGTGCCGAGCGGCCTGCCCGTCGACTGAACCTTTGAATCCGCAAGGCGCGCACCGATCCCGTCCGGTGCTGTGCATTGCACGCCCTGCATGATTGAGGCCAAGCCTTGGCCGGTCACGAACCGGCACAGCGGGAATCCCGGAACCTGGGCGTGGGCAATCGAACCTGAGGCAGGTGGCCTTTGACGTCACGGGCGGGTCGCGCTAATGGAAAACCGTCCTTGGGGCTGCACCACGGGCACGCAGCGCGCCTGGCCAAGCGGGCGCGCGTCCCGGGCCACGATTGCCGCCCTGCGGCGGCCGCGGAACCTGCAAGCGGCCGTGACGGGCCATGAGAAAGCGTGGGGAAAAGCCAGTGAACGAAATCGAGACCGGAACCGAGACCCTCCATCCCGACGATGACGAATTCGCGGTCACGCTCGGAATCGAGGAGGAGTTCTTCCTCGTCGACCCCGGGACGCGCGACCTGATTGCCGATCCGGATGTCGCGATCTTCGAGGCCAGCGAGAAGGCCAGCGGCGCCCACAAGATCGTCCGCGAGTTCCTGCGCACCCAGATCGAATCCAACACGCGGGTCTGCCATTCCGTAGGCGTCCTGCGACAGGCCCTGCGCGAGACCCGAGGCACGATCATCGAGGCGGCGGAACGGCACGGTGCGGCCGTCCTCGCCGCTTCCACGCATCCCTTCGCGTCCCACACGGACCAGATGACCACGCCGAAGAAGCGCTACGAGAATTTCGCGAGCAGGTTCCAGGAAAACGTGCGCCAGTTCCTGATCGGTGGCATGCATGTTCACGCAGGCTTCGGGGACGCGGATTCCCGGATCCGGATCATGACGGTGCTCCGCAACTACCTGCCCCTGTTGCACGCCTTGTCGACCTCCTCGCCCTTCAGCCAGGGCCGGCTGACCGGCTTCAAGTCCTGGCGGCTGACATTGATGGGCGGCCTTCCCCGCACCGGAATACCCGGGCCGCTGCATTCCTGGGACGAGTACGAGGATCTCCTCGGCGAGTACCAGCGCATGAAGTTCATCGACGACGGCAGCGAGCTGTGGTGGGACATTCGTCCGTCCCACGCCTTTCCGACCGTTGAGCTTCGGATCTGCGACATCTGCACCCGCGTTGAGGACGCGGTCTGCATCGCAGCGCTGTACGCATGCATCATCCGGATGCTGATGCGCCTGGACAAGGAGGGCAGGCTGCCGCTCGAGGACCACACCGAGATCATTGCGGAGAACCGTTGGGTCGCGCAGCGCTACGGCGTGCTCGCGAATTTCGGCGACTCCCGGCGCCTGAGCGGTCGCACGGACATCGAGGACCTTGTCACCGAGCTTGTCGAGGACCTGGCGGACGACGCCCGGGCATTGGGTTGCGAGGTCGAGATACGCCGCGCGCTTGACATCGTGCGCGAAGGCACCTCCGCCGACCGGCAGGTCGATCTCTTCCGTCTGCGACGCGTGGAGGGAGACAGCGATGCGGAGGCGCTCCGCAAGGTCGTTGACCAGGGCATCGCCGATACCCGCGAGGGCATCTGAGCCACCAATCGCCGGACAGTCCCGGCCGCCTTTCCCTCGGGCACGTCCCGGCCTGCGTCCGGCCAAGGAGACTTGCGACCTGACACCATGCCGGTCGCAAGGCTCCTGCGGCCTGTGCCTCGCGCGGAGGCATCGCGGCCTCGGCTCCACGCAGAACCTTCGTTGTCGTGCCTTGCACATGTTGTGGAGTCGCGTTGAAAATTGACCCACTTCGGGGGGTGATTCGCGTCCAAATT
>VXPN01000266.1 GCA_009839535.1 Boseongicola sp. SB0662_bin_57
GGTCGGCGATCGCGTCGACGGGGGCAGGGTTGCACGGATCACCGAAAGCGAACTGTTCTACCAGAAAGGCAACCGGACGGTCTCGCTGAGAGTCCCAAGGGGCTGACGGCGCGGACCGGCACGTCACGGAATGGCCGGCCTCTATCCGGAGGCCGCTTTGCCGTATTCTCCCCTTGCGAGTTCCTCGGCTTCGATCGATTCGAAGAGCGCCTTGAAATTGCCTTCCCCGAACCCCTCGTCGCCCTTCCTCTGGATGAACTCGAAAAAGATCGGCCCGATCACGGTCTTCGAGAAGATCTGCAGCAGGATCCTTGTCTCGCCACCGTTCACGACCCCTTCCCCGTCGATCAGGATGCCGTGCCTCTTCATCCTTTCGATCGGCTCCTCGTGGCCGGCGACACGCTCCCTTGACAGTTCGTAATACGCGGCCGGAGGCGACGGCATGAACCGAACGCCGTTTTCGTGGATTGCATCGGTTGCATCATAGATGTCGCGCGCCCCGACGGCGATGTGCTGGATTCCCTCGCCATTGTACTTCTTGAGGTAAGTGACGATCTGACCCGTCTCGCCACGGTCCTCGTTGATCGGAATGCGTATCCTGCCGCATGGCGACGTGAGGGCGCGGCTGTAAAGGCCGGTGTACTTGCCCTGGATGTCGAAGAAGCGGATTTCCCTGAAGTTGAACAGGTCGCCGTAGAACCGGAACCACACGTCCATGTTGCCCTTGAAGACGTTGTGGGTCAGGTGATCGATGTACCAGAACCCCACGCCCTCCGGCTTGCTGGTCGCAAGCCAGTTGAACTCCTCGTTATAGGGCGAGGTGTCGTGGTAGCGGTCGATGAAGTAGATGAGGCTGCCGCCAATGCCGACGATGGCCGGCACGTCCATGATCTTTCCCGGTCCGGCATACTCCTCGGCCCCAAGCGTCATGGCACGCGCAAGCGCGTGTCTCGCGTCCACGACGCGCCAGGCCATCGAAGGCGCTGCAGGCCCGTGCTTCCCGATGAACCCGCTCGCGTGGCCGCATGGCTCCGCATTTATGACGTAGGTGATGTCGCCCTGCTGCCAAAGCTCGACGGCCTTGGTCTTGTGCGTCGCGACATGCGCATATCCCATCCTGGCGAACAGGTCGCGGAGCTTCTGCGGCTCGGGATGAGCGAATTCAACGAACTCGAACCCGTCGGTTCCTGCCGGATTCTCCGGCGTGATCCTGGACTTGGGCGCGTCGTGCGGAAAAGGACCCAATTGCGCATTTCCTTCTGTTGCGTTGGGCAAGCATAGCGCGATGACGATGCACGTCTTGCGCGTTTTTCAGGGCCTGGCCTTTCTTTCCACACAAATATTGCACATTTTTTGTTAATAATGCATGATTTCCGCATGGCAGGCATGGATGATACGGATCTGCGGCTTCTGGCCACGCTCCAAGGCAATGCACAGCTGACCTCCGAGAGACTCGGCGAAATCCTGCACCTCTCGCCGAGCCAGGTCGGACGGCGACGTCAGCGCCTTGAAGCCGCAGGCTATATCGAAGGCTATCGCGCCCGGATCTCGGCAACCCGGCTCGGCCTCTCGGTGCAGGCCTTCGTGGCCGTCCAGATGGCGAGCCACGCACCTGCCCTGATCAGGACATTCGTTCGGACAATCGAGACCCGGCGCGAAATCACCAGCGCCTGGACCATGACGGGCGAGGCGGACTATCTCCTCAGGGTCTATTGCGCGGACTTGCCGACGTTCAACCGGTTGATCCACGAGGTCCTGCTGCCACACGCTGCGGTGGCCCGCGTGCAAAGCCAGATCGTCATGGAACAGATCAAGGCGGACGGGCCGTTGCCGGTCTGAATCCTCCGGCGGCGCAGCCTGCCGCACCTGCCGGCCCTTCGCGGCCGGAGGCGCCCGCTAGGCCTGTCCTGGCATGGAGGCCTGTCGACTGCCGTCAGCTTCCTCGCGCCCGCCGGTTCGATTGAAATAGGCTGCGATTGCGTGGTCGAGTTCCTTGTTGAGGTCGTCCCCGCTCCGGCGTGCCCAGATCAGGGCCTGGAGCCGCAGGTCGCGGTTGGAAAAGTCAATCGTTCCGGTCCTGAGAAGATGGATCGCGATGTCGGCGTGCTTGTTCTTGATTGCCTCGATGAGAGCGGTGTTTCTTCCGGTCTTGTCCGAAATGTTCACGTTCGCGCCGTGGCTGACAAGGGACCGTGCAATGTGGGCATGACCCTTGACGGCAGACTCGATCAGCGCGGTGCGTCCGTAGTACTCGGCCTGCAGATCCACCATTGTCTTGGGATGGCGCAGCAGGCACTCAACGATGTCGAGACTTCCGCTGCCGGCGGCAAGCATCAGCGGCGTGCTCCCCCACCTGTTCCTGGAATTGACGTCGATGCCCGGATGCTCAAGCAGCAGCGTGGTCAAGTCGCCGTGCTGGCCGTGAACGGCAATGTGAAGCGCCGTCCAGCCGTCGCCGTCGGCGGCATTGACATCCGCGGCCGCAAGGGCTGACCGGACCGCCTGGACATCGCCTGCAATTGCCGCCTGGATCAGCTCGGCATCTTCGCCGGACTGTTGGTGTTCAGCCATGGCCTTCAAGACCCCTTCTTCGCGAGCGCCCCGTATTCCCTGGCATTTCCAGGTTCCCTGACCGCCAGGTACAGGACGCCGTCTGCAGCACTCCGGTTCACGTGACCGGCATCCCGCAGACATCGGCCCCTTGCCGGAACGCATGTCTCGAGGCCCGCACTTGCCGGTCGCGCCCGGCATCGTCTCCGTCGCGGGTGTATCATCTCCGGCCCAGATCGCCAATGTCGTCAATGTGGCGCAGGATCTCGTTCACGCCGCCGCCGAACCTGAGCTGGCAGAACACGTAGGGTCTGCCGGCGCGCACCCGGTCGGTGTCGCGCCTCATGAGATCGAGATCCGCATCCACATGGGGTGCCAGATCCGTCTTGTTGATGACCAGGATGTCCGAGCGGGTGATCGCCGGCCCGCCCTTGCGCGGGATTTCCTCTCCGGCCGCAACGTCGATGACATAGATCGTCAGGTCAGCGAGCTCCGGCGAAAACGTGGCCGACAGGTTGTCCCCGCCCGACTCGATCAAGACCAGGTCGAGATCGGGATGCGCTTCGCAGAGCTCGGCGATCGCGGCAAGGTTGATCGAGGCATCCTCGCGGATCGCGGTGTGCGGGCAGCCGCCGGTTTCCACGCCCTTGATCCGGTCGGACGGCAGCGCCTGAAGACGCAGAAGGGCGTCGGCATCCTCTTGGGTGTAGATGTCGTTCGTGACGACAGCCATCGACAGTTCGTCACGAAACGCTTGGCAAAGCGCGGCGGTCAGCGTGGTCTTCCCGGCCCCGACCGGGCCGCCGATGCCGATGCGAAG
>VXPN01000025.1 GCA_009839535.1 Boseongicola sp. SB0662_bin_57
AGGCGTCACGGCAATCACGCCTGAAGGCATGCTCGCGTGACGGCGCGGACGAGCGCCGTCCTCGTCGACCGCGCACGCGTTTCGCGAAAGCGGCCTCGGGCCTGATCGGGCCGGAGTCTCGCTGCACGCCACGAGATCACCGCTTCATCCGCGATCCCCGAACGCGCCTGGAAAGTGCTGACGGCGTGGCTCCGCATCAACCAAGCGGATCAAGTGCCGCTCTATGTGCCTGGGCCAAGATGCTTGCGGAGCCGTGACGGGTTCGGCTTCTTCCTGTCGCGATAGGGATTCTTGTGACCCTGGCCGCGAAAGGTCAGCCGAACGGGCGTGCCCGGCATGTCGAAGTCCTCGCGCAGTGCATTGATCAGGTACCGCTTGTAGCTCTCGTTCAGCCTTTGCGGATACGAGCACATGACAACGAAACCCGGTGGCCGGGTTCTGGCCTGAGTGATGTACCGCAACCTTATGCGACGCCCCCCGGGTGCGGGCGGAGGGTGCGCGGCGACCGCCTCCACAAGCCAGCGGTTCAGCTCGGCAGTGCCAACCCGGCGATTCCAGACCTCGTACGCACGAACCACGGCTTCACGCAATCGATCCATTCCGCTGCCCTTGCTGGCCGAAACCGCCACGAGCGGCGCGCCGCGAAGCTGAGGCAGCAACCGCTCGAACTTTTCGGACAGCTCGCCGAACCTTGCCCGTCCCTGCCTGACCTGGTCCCACTTGTTGACGGCAACGACGACCGCGCGGCCCTCCCGCTCCGCCAGGTCGGCGATGCGGAGATCCTGCTGCTCGAACGGGATCGCGGCGTCGAGGACGACGATGACGACCTCGGCGAACTTGACAGCGCGCAGCCCGTCGCCGACCGAAAGTCTCTCGAGCTTGTCCTGGACGCGCGCCTTCTTCCGCATGCCGGCCGTATCAAAAATCCGGACCGGCAGGCCGTCCCAGTCAAGAAAGACCGATATCGCGTCGCGCGTGATGCCCGCCTCCGGCCCTGCCAGAAGACGGTCTTCGCCCAGCAGCCGGTTCACGAGCGTTGACTTCCCCGCATTCGGCCGGCCAACCACCGCCACCTTGAGGGGGAATTCAGGAGCAAGAATGCGCGCTTCGCCATTGCCGCCAACGGCATCTGCATCCGTCTCCGTTCCAGGCATGCCGGCATCCTGTTCCGCCTTGCGAACCAGTTGCTCCAGTCGTGCGTGAAGCTCGTGAATTCCCTCGCCATGTTCGGCCGACAACGGCAGCGGGTCGCCGAATCCGAGAGAGTACGCTTCGAGAAGCCCCGCCTCCCCTGCCCGTCCTTCAGACTTGTTTGCCACAAGAATCACGACGGCGGACTTGCGTCGCAGGACGTCCGCCAGGGCCGTGTCGTCCGGAAGGACGCCTGTACGTGCGTCAATCATGAAGAGGCATGCATCGGCCGTGGCAATCGCGCGCTCGGTCAGACGCCGCATGCGCCCTTGAAGGCTTTCGTCGCGTGCCTCTTCCAGCCCGGCGGTATCCATGACCGTGCAATGCACTCCCGCGAGTCGTGCCTCGCCCTCCCGCATGTCCCGCGTCACCCCCGGCTGGTCGTCGACAAGCGCGAGACGCTTGCCAACGAGGCGGTTGAACAACGTGGACTTGCCCACGTTGGGACGTCCGACAATGGCAAGCCTGAAGGTCATGGGTCATGCGCCCATACGGATCAGCGGAAGGCGTGGAGCTGGCCGTCTTCGGTCACGACATACAGGGTTCCGCCAGCAACCACGGGATTGCGGGCCGCTCCGGCGGGCAAGGCCATCTGGCCGACCAGGCCGCCTGACACGGGATCGAACCGTCGCAACATGCCGTCATTCGAGGCAAGAAGCAGGTGCCCTCCCGCGAGCACCGGACCGTAATGCGCAAAGATCGCCTTGCGGCGCGCGATGCGGGCGCGGGTGAAATACGGCAGTTCCTGCGCCCAGACCGCCTCTCCGGTAGCCGCGTCAAGTCGCATCAGCCGGTTGTCCTCGGACACCAGGAAGACAGAACCTCCCGCGATCCAAACTGGATTGAGGCCGCCTGCGTCGACGTCCCAGAGCGACTCGCCCGTGCCTGCATCAAATGCCGAAGCACGACCGGAGTGATTGCCGGCATAGACGACTCCGCCGGCCACGACCGGCACTGCGGTCAGTTCGGAAAACTGGCTGAATGCGCGCCTGAGTCGCTGGCTCGTGACACTTGCGACCCATGTCTGCGCCCCGGAACCGATGGCGGCAGCGACCAGTTGGCCGGAAGGCAGCGGGAAGACGACTTGCGACCCGGCGATCACGGGCGTCGAGCCGCCGGAAATCCCGCTTTCGCTGGTGGCGCCAATCACCTGCCACAGGATCCGCCCGTTCTCGGCGTCAATGGCCCAGCCGACGGCGTTTCGCGTGACCAGGTAGACGACTCCCTCGTGTACAGCGGGAGCGCCGGAAACCGCAGATTCAAGCTCCTGCACCCAGCGCACGTTGCCTGTCGCGGCCTCCATTGCCGTCAAGGTTCCAAAGCCTGAGCTTGCAAGGACGGCGCCGCCGGCAACGGCCAGGCCACCGCCTGACCCCTCGTCCGCGTTCTCGAAGGCTGGCGTCAGGTCCTGGGCCCACAACGGTTCTCCCGCCGTCGTGTGTGCCGAAACCCGCGCCCTGCTGTCGAGCGTGTAGATCCGCCCGCCCGCAACGACCGGATCGGCCGTGATCCTGTGCCGTCGGTCATTGCCCTGTCCGATCGACACGCTCCACGCCAGTGACAGGTCGCGGGAAAGAGCGAGATGAGCCAGATGATGGCGCACGTTGCCGCCGACATGCGTCCATCCCGCGTTCTCCTGAACAGGCGGGAGGTCCAGTGGCGCGGCGCGGTTCTCGATGACGTTCCGGGGCGTGCCGGCTATGTCCAGCCGCTCACCGTGCAGCAACTCTTCCCTTTCGCCGCATGCAGCGAGCGCCATCGCGACCAACGTCGGAATGCCAAGTTTCTTCACCATTTGCACCTCGCTGGCCAATCGCATCGGCCTATGCATCCTCGGGCGTTCCGCCCAAGGCCACAATCAGCCAAGACGCACGCGTGCGCAGACCCTCTGTCTGCTCTGCATCAGCAAGAATGCCGTTCAGGGTCTCGATGGCCGTCTGGGTCTGGCCAAGTTCGACTTCGGCAAGGGCACGCTGCTCGACTGCCAGAAGCCTGAACAGGTTGCCGGGCCTTGTGAGCGGTTCAAGGCGCGCAATGCGATCCTCTGGCGGCGCACCCGAGATCATCACGGACTTCAGGACCGCGAGGTCGCGATACACGGAAGGCGCCTCGGCATCGCCCGCAATTTCCTCCAATGTCGCCAATGCACGCTCGTCCTCGCCTGCGTCGATTTCCGCTG
>VXPN01000255.1 GCA_009839535.1 Boseongicola sp. SB0662_bin_57
GACTTCTTCCAGTGGCGGGTCGCCGCATGACTTAACAAATCTGGGCCGCACCCGGAACACCGGCCCGTGCTGTCGCCTGAACGGGCGGCTTGGCGGCAACTCTTGGAGGAAACGACATGACCCAGAAAGACCGAATCCTTGCATCGCTCCGGGAGCAGGTCGAGCAAGCGGCGGATCGGATTGCCGAAAACATCGAACGGGACGTGATCGAGAACACGCCGGTTGACACCGGGCGGGCCCAATAGGGCTGGCAACGGTTCACGGATGCAAGGGGGGTGCGGCACGTCGCGAATGACGAGTATCACATCGTGCAACTGAACCAGGGATCGAACACGAAAGAGCTAGCCGGATTTGTCCAGCGGACAATCCGCAAGGCAGTGCGGCGCTAAACGGGTCTTTTGACCCGTTTATTCGGCTGCGTGTTCCGAAGCCCGCTTGCCGCTGCGTTTCGTGAAGCCGTCAAAAAGCCCTTCGAGACGGGCCATGCGTTCGCGCAAGTCGCCTACGTCGCGGCGCAATTCGCGCAAACCCGGCAATATGATCGCGGCAAGGGCGACGCCGGTAGCAATCATGGTTCCGCCCAACGTAAGTGTTGTAGGCCAGTCCATGATTCTCTTTCCTCTCTCTCTGGGCAACATCAAGATATGTGCGTGTGCGCCAGCCTTCAAACGGGTCAGGTGACCCGTTTACCCGTCCCTGCCGCCGCCTGGAAGTGGTTTCAGAAGTGGTAATGGATTTCCCCTTACGAGCGTTTCATCCTTGTATGCTTGACGATTAGAGATTTGGCTTGGCGGAGAGACAGGGATTCGAACCCTGGGTGGGCTTGCACCCACAACGGTTTTCGAGACCGCCCCGTTCGACCGCTCCGGCACCTCTCCGCAGGGCTGGGAAAGCCGGATACTTGATAAGGCAATCTGGCGCAAGGCACTTTGGCACGGCCTTATGCGGATCCTTGTCTCGTTTCAGAGTGCAGAAATTCATCTGCACTCTGTCCGCTGAGCGCATGAACGCGCAATTTGTCGGATTGGCGCTGATTGGTCGCGCCGTGGCAGCGGGATGGAGATTGCTTCCTGCGCGGGGCTCGGACGGCGTCGTCACCGACCATGCCTGCCGGGCGCCGTTGTGGCTGGGCCAGCTGATCAAAAGGCCGCAGACGCCTCTGAATGTCGGGTGTGAACCTGAATTCCTGTGGGCCGAATACCATGAAGCCCGTCCGCAGCGGGTAGAATTCGGTATCGCAGTGTTCCGAAAGCCCGCCCGGATGTGTAGATGTGTACAGGTGGCGGACAGGAGATTTCTGCCTCAGCCGACTTACATGCGTGGAGTTCCGAATGTTGCTGCCGCACAAGCGAGAGAAACGTCATTTGGAACGATGTCCGCCACTTCGCCGCATCCGCCCCGCGGGTGACGATCAAGATACGGTCGATGCCGCTGGCCGTGAACGACGATTTCGAAGAGAATGTCGCAATCGCAGCCAGCATTCTCGCAGACCCCCGGCGGTGCACCGGGCGGCACGCTGCCTTGGCCAGTGCACGCTGAGCTGTTCCGGAATTTGGCGGCATTCAACTTTTTGCTCATGGCGCGCGCAAGGCAGCTTGCGAGATTGCACACGCGGAACCGCCCCATCTCCTGGATTCTCCTCTGCGCGCTGGTCGTGTGCGGGATGCATGGCATCGTTTGCCGCCCCGACGTCTCGAGGAGCGTCACCCTGTCTCGTGCATTGGTCAGGGCGCGCCCAGCTTGAAAGGAGAACGCAATGGACGGAAGGGCCGCCTGTGGTCTCGTCGGCGCAGGAGCATGTATCGTCTGCGTGCCTGTTACGTTCCTCGGCCACGAAGACGGCCAATGGAAAGGGGTCTTCACGGCATCCGGGAAATTGCGCTGTTGGAATTGACCGGCGGGACGACAGCGCGGTCCGTTCGCGAATTGCATGCGGCGCGACGGCAGAAGCCGTCAGGTCCGGGTCAGGAAGTCGGTTGTGAGTCGCTCGACCGGAAAGCTGATCGCGCAAGCAGTGCGGAGACTGGAGTCGCGGCTTGGCGGCTGGGCAATCGAGCGACGGCGCATGATCATCGTCGCCGCCTTCGTGCTGTCAGCAGTCGCGGCGAGCGGCACGGCATTTCTCGAATTCTCTGCCGACGACCGGATCTACTTCTTCAAGGACAATCCCCAGCTCGTCGCGGCCGAAGCGATGGAGAACACGTATGGCGAGACCACCAATGTCTTCTTCGCCGTCGCGCCCGAGGACCGCAATGCCACCTCCGCCCTCACGCTTGAAGCCGCCCTCTGGCTCACTGATCAAGCGTGGCAAGTTCCGTTTTCCACCCGTGTCGATTCGCTGACCAACTTCCAGCACAGCATGGCTGACGAAGACGACCTTGTGGTTCGCGATCTCGTGAACGGCAGCGCCTTGGAGGATGCCGCGGAGCGGGCCCGGATTCGTTCGATTGCGCTGGCGGAACCGCTCTTGGCGGGGCGCCTGATCGCACGCGACGGCAGGGCCAGCGGCGTTAATGTCACCGTGGCGCTGCCGGGCGAGGACCAGATGCGCGAAGGTGTCCTGGTAGCCGAGTTCTCCTATGGGCTCGCCGATCAGGTGCGCGAGCGGTTCCCCGGCATTGATGTGCGCGTGACCGGCCTGGTGATCTTCAACCAGGCGTTCATGCAGGTCTCTCTAAGCGATCTCAAGACGCTGGTCCCTGCGAGCTTCGCGACAATGACGCTTGCGCTGTTGTTCTTGACCGGGGGACTGGGCGGGACCTTCGCGATCATGCTCGTGGTCGCGCTCTCGGTGATGGTCTCGGTGGGGCTTGGCGGTTGGGTGGGGCTGCCGATGACGGCGCCGGCCGCCATCGCGCCAGTCGTCGTGCTCACGGTCGCGATCGCAAGCTGCGTCCACATCTTCTCGAGCCTTGTCCATTCCATGCAAAGGGATGCCTCCCGAACGCTGGCGGACCGCGGTGCCGACGGGCCGCCTCTGCGGCCAGGAGATGACGCGCTCAAGCGGAACGCCATCGTCGAGTCGATGCGTGTCAATCTTCAGCCGGTTTTCCTCGCTTGCCTGACCACAACGCTTGGCTTCCTGAGCATGAACGCCTCCGAGGTGCCGCCGGTCCGTCATCTGGGCACGTTCGTCGCGTTCGGGGTCGGCGCGGCGTTCTTTCTGTCGGTGACCCTGCTGCCTGCGCTGCTTTCGCTGCTGCCGATCCGGGTGCGTGCGACCGAGGATCGCCGCGATGCCGCGATGGCAGCGCTCGGCGAGTTCGTGGTCCGCCGACGCCGTGTGCTGGGGTGGGGGTTCGGAGCGGTCACGGTGGCGCTCGTCGCCTCGGTGCCCCGCAACGAGCTGAATGACGTCTTCCTCCACTA
>VXPN01000336.1 GCA_009839535.1 Boseongicola sp. SB0662_bin_57
GAGCAAAGACGATGAAATGCTGCATGAAGCTCGTCGGCGCGAATGACCCGACAAGAAGCGTGAGAAATCCCCCGACCGCGAGCAACGCGACCTGGCGCTTCGTCGCTTCCTTGAAGGCGGCAAGCTCTCCGGCCTTTCTTTCCTCCGGCGTCAGTTCACGCGGGCTCGCCTTCGCGGGCTGCGCCGCGATCGCCTGGACCTTTGGCGGCGGTGGCGGATAGGTGATTTCGCCGCCGAAGGTCACCGTGACTCCCCGGATGACGTCATCCTCCATGTCGTGGACAACTTCGCCATTCCGTTCCGGCGTCAGGTCGGCGACCATGTGCCGGACGTTGGTTGCATAAAGCAGCGAAGACTGTGCGGCCATGCGAGACGGAAAGTCGGTGTAGCCGACGATGGTGACCCCGTTGTCCGTCACGATCCTCTCGTCCATTTCGGTCAGTTCGCAATTGCCGCCCCGCTCGGCGGCAAGGTCGACGATGACGCTGCCGGGCTTCATCGCCTCGACCATGTCACGGGTCCAGAGGATCGGTGCGTCCCGGTTCGGAATCAAGGCCGTCGTGATGACAATGTCCATTTCGGGCGCAAGTTCGCGAAACTTCTCGAGCTGCTTCTCCCTGAACTCCGGGCTTGACGGCGTGGCGTATCCGCCCGAGGCAGCGCCATCCTGCTGCCGGTCCTCGAACTCCAGCGCCACGAATTCCGCCCCCATCGACTCGATCTGCTCGGCCACTTCCGGCCTGACGTCAAAGGCGTAGGTGATCGCACCGAGGCTTGCGGCCGTGCCGATCGCCGCAAGACCGGCAACGCCCGCCCCCACGACGAGGACCTTCGCTGGCGGCACTTTGCCCGCAGCCGTGATCTGGCCCGTGAAGAACCGTCCGAAATTGTTCCCTGCCTCGATGACCGCACGATAGCCGGCGATGTTCGCCATCGAGCTGAGCGCGTCCATTTTCTGCGCCCGGCTGATCCTCGGCACCATGTCCATCGCGATGACATTGGCGCCGTTGTTCCGGGCGATTTCCAGGAGCTTCTCGTTTGCTGCCGGATAAACGAACGAGATCAACGTCTGGCCTCGCGACAGCGCCGCCATTTCAGTTTCGGTCGGAGGCTGCACCTTGGCCACGACGTCTGCCTCGCCCCAGACGGCGTCCCCAGTCACGACCTTGGCGCCGGCATCCCTGTATTCGGCGTCGCCGAAGCCTGCAGCCACGCCCGCGCCCTCTTGAACCAGGCATGCGTATCCAAGCTTCTGAAGGTCTCTTGCGCTCGCGGGCGTCATTGCCACCCGCGCCTCGCCCGAAGCGACTTCCTTCGGCACTCCGACTTTCATCGGCCGTCCCCCGTCCGCAGCAATTGAGTCATCATTCGGCGTGTCTAGTTGGCACACCTGCCTTGCACAACCGTTTCATGTGTCGCACGGCGCGACAGCGGAACTCCGAGTTATGCATGGTCTTGGGCCCGGCGCGATCAAGCAAGCCAGGCATCGTAATCGCTGACCAGAAGATGTGTCGGCGCAATGTCCTCCTCGATGTCAGCAAACCGCCCGATCGGTTCACGGAAGACATTGTCTGTCACGTCATCGTTGACGGTCGAGACTTCGCCAATCAGGACGTCCCCGTTCTCGCCCCAGAACGCGTGCCAGTCGCCCGGGTTCAAGGTGACGCTCTCGCCCGGAGCCAGTTGCAGGACCTCGCCCGGCTTCAGTCGCCGTTCCAACCCGTCAGTCAGGACGGTGACGCCCTTCTCGCCGTCAAAGTTCCCGTCGGCGTCAGAGCCAAACAGCTCCACTGCAAGAACTGCGCCGCCCCGGTTGATGATGTCCTCGGACTTGATGACATGGGTATGCATAGGGCTGACCTGATCCTGCCGGCTGATCAAGAGCTTCTCCGCGTAGACCATGCCCCTTCCGCGCTCCAGATCGGCGAGAAAGCCGTTTCGCAACGTGAACAGGAAGAGTCCAAGCTTGTCGAATTTCCCTTGCCCGTAATCGGTGATGTCCCAGCCGAGGCGCGCGTCGGCGATGCGCCTTGCTGACCCGTCATTCACGCGGGCACGAAACTCTTCAGGACTCCAGTAGGCGAATGGCGGCAATGCAAAACCGAACGAGCGCATCATCTCGTCTGCGGCCGCCATGACGTCGTTGATGCGAGAACGTTTCATCTTTTCCCCCGAGGCAAGAATGCCGTGCAATTCGTGACAGCATGAACGCTCGTCGTCCAGACCCGGAACAGCATCACGCAATTTCAGCAAGGCACATCGAATGGCCCGATCGAGTCTGACAGGCCGCTACGCGCTTCTGAGCCGTGCCGGCCTCTCCCCGACCGCCCACCGCCGAACCGCCTCGCCGAACGCCTCGAACAGTGCCCGAGAGACCGGATCTTCCGTCGCCTTGTATTCGGGATGCCACTGGACGCCGAGCGCAAAGCCCGGCGCGCCTTCAACGTAGATTGCCTCTTCCGTACCGTCCTCCGCGCGCCCGTCGATGACGATTCTCTCGCCAACCTCCTTGATGCCCTGTCCATGAAGCGTGTTGGTAAGAACCTTCGTGGCACCAAACAGTCTATGGAACACACCACCGTCGGAAAGCGTCACTTCGTGGCGAAGCTCGAACTTCTCGTCCAAGGTTCCGTCGGGCGGCATCCTGTGATTCATGCGGCCCGGCAACTCCCGAATCTCGGGATGAAGCGACCCGCCCATCGCCGTGTTCAACTCCTGGAACCCGCGGCAGATCGCAAGCACCGGCTGACCAACAGCCACGCATTCGCGAATCAACGGCAAGGTGATCCTGTCCCTGGCGCGGTCGAAGAAACCATGAGCCGTCGTCGGTTCCTCTCCGTACTCTTCCGGATGCACGTTCGCGCGTCCGCCCGGAAACACGAATCCGTCGCAGACAGACATCAACTCTGCCACAGACACCAAGCCAGGATCCGCTGGCACGATCAGCGGCACGGCACCAGACACATCGCGAACCGCAACGGAATTCATGCGCCCGCCAGAGTGAACGGGATATTCGCGATTTACGAGATGTGCGTTGCCGATGATCCCGACGACGGGCAAAGTCATCGTTTCCTCCCTGGACGTGAACGTGCAGTGCGCGACCTGCCCATGTAATACGGCATGGCGACCCAGCACAAGGCCTCCGCTTTGCGAACGACATGCCGGGACCTTCCCAAGGCGGCCACGACGGAAACAAGGCTATCCTGCCGAGGCGAGGAGATGCCGGGAGACCGGACCATACCTCTGAGGCAGGAGAGGTCCGCACTGAAAGCGAGGAACACCTAAGCGAGGCTTGGCAGCCAGAGGACGATCCACGGAAATGCAACAAGCAGCGCGATCGTGACGGCGTCCGTGGCGA
>VXPN01000029.1 GCA_009839535.1 Boseongicola sp. SB0662_bin_57
CGCCTGTTCTGCCGACGGCAACACCTGTTGCCGTCGAGGCGGCGCAGGAAATCTATGCCGAAAACACGGAAGCGGAGGCCGAGGCTGACGAAGACCTGCAGGGTCTTGCCTGAACGGGTGCGGTTGCCGGAAGACCTGAGAATTCAGGAGCCTTTCCTTGCGGGCTCGGTGTTCCGGATCGAAGGGGAAGGCCATCCCGCCGTGGCCCGGGCCCGGTACGCAGGAGACTCGGACTTCGTCCGGCCGGAGCACGAGAGGGCGTGCAAGGCCGCCTTCGCCGAGAGGACGCGGCGCCTAGGACGCGAGAAGCGGCGGCCCGTGGGCATCGAGACCCGCATGGCGCGGGCCATCGTCGCGACCCGTGGCACGGAACGGCAGAAACTGGCGCCGGCCATGGCGGAAAGAATCAGGAAGGAGCGGTCGGCGGTGCTCGCGAAGCTCCAGCGGGACGCGCCGGAGGAGGAGCATCCGGTCGAAGAGTCAGGCCGCAAGGAGGATCTCCTGCAGAGCGGCTGCGCCAGCTTTCCCGGCGCGGAGGTCCGGGAAATGTGCGCGGGCAAAGGGTCCGGTCATGGAGCGGCTGCCAGACGACGCGGCGCGGACGCAGGTTCGGGAGACAATGCTGGTGCTGCACCGCGACACGCAATCCTGGGATCCGTCGCTCTGGCGCGGGCGACAGGAGGCGCTCGCGCGGAACTTTGGCCTGGTTTGTGACGGCCGCGCGGAGCCGGGGCGGTACATGGACGCACGAGATCGTGCCACGGTGAGCGGGCTGTCCGGTCGGGGCACGCATCGCGGCGGGTGGCGGGGTTCACATCGTCGAACCGGTGGTCGTCCCAGAAGGCGTCGGCCCGCTCCGGCCGCCCGGCCGTACAGGGAGCCGGAGCGGCGCCCAGGAAATGATCTTGGAACTCGCGTCTCCGAGGCGCTATGCCGGCAACGGAACACTTGCCGGCCATGCAAGGAGGAACGGCGATGCACGCAGAGATCGCAACGCGGAGAGACGAGATCGCCGAGCTCTGCCGCGGCCACCGCGTGTTGCGGCTTGAAGTCTTCGGCTCGGCCGCGCGCGGGACCGACTTCGATCCGGTGTCGAGCGACGCGGACTTCCTGGTGCAGTTCGACATGTCAGGCGGGTCAGGGGGCCTCAGGCGGCATTTCGGGTTCCAGGAAGCTCTTGCCGCCGCGCTGGGCCGTGAAGTCGACCTGCTTTCGGCATTGCCGAAGAACAAGTACCTTCTGGCCAGCATCAACGAGGATCGCGAGCTCGTCTTCGATTCCGGTCGGGACGCATGATCAAGTTCGCCGGCATCAGCAGGCTCGTGCTCGTGGGTGACATCCACGGGAAGTTTCCGCCTTTCCACGCGTTCGCCCGGCGTGTGCTGGGCAATGGGGTGGCCGTCGTGCAGATCGGCGATTTCGGCCACGGGTTTGTCGATCAAGGCACGGCGGCGGGCGTCGGGGACTTCTTCCGGGAGAATGCCGGCACCTGCGGCTTCATCCGTGGCAACCACGACGACCCGGAGGTCTGCCGCATCACGCCGGGCTGGATCCCGGACGGGCACCATGACCCGGCTTGGGACATCATGTTCGTGGGCGGCGCGCTCTCGATCGACCGGCACTTGCGCACCCAGGGACTGGACTGGTGGGAGGACGAGGAATGCTCGATCGTGGAGCTGAACGGGATCCTTGACCGCTACGCCGCGGTGAAGCCCCGGATCATGGTGACGCATGAAGCGCCGTCAGCGGCGATCGAGGCGGTGTTTCCGCACGTCAGGCTGTTTCGCCCGCTGTCGCGGACGATGCAGGCGTTTGACGCGATGTTCGAAGCGCACCGCCCGGACGCCTGGATCTTCGGGCACTGGCACCGTTCGGCGTCCGCCGTTGTGGACGGCACCCGGTTTCAGTGCCTGGGCGAGCTCAGGCGTTGCACGCTGTCCTTGTGCGAGTCAGGGGGGACGGTTCGCCTGCACGGTGGTTCGGAGCATGTCTGAAACTCTCCGTGCGGAATTCGCCGAGGACGGCTGCCAAACACAGAATGCAGGACGGCGGCATCGGTCACGCGCTGCATGACGGGCCAGATCGCCACGTCACGGTCTCCCCGACATGCTCCACGCATTCGAACGCACGGCTGGCGAAGCGGCAATGCTTCAGGACCAAGAACAGCGTCTCGACGGGGTTCGGGTCCGGACTGCAGGGCGGCAACCGGAGCAGGGAGACATTGTAGGGGATTTCCGGTTCCCTGGACGGATGACAGTCTGCTCAGTCGAGTTCGGCAAGGGCATGCCTGCCTGCGGGACCCGGCTCTCCGATCTCCCGGAGATGGCGGTCCATCTTTTCGATGTTGGTCTCCAGCCGGGACGACCGTCGCGGTCCGCTCCCCGGCCGGAATCGGCGGCCGTCCCGCCCGTACTTCGTCGCGAACGTCGATCCCGCCTTCAGGACCGCCACCGCATGTGCGCTGTCGCTCGGGATCGCGTCGACGAGTCCCTGGGCCAGCGCCGGGATGTCCGGGCAGCGGGACTCCGCAATGCCCAGTCCATCTGGTGACGACCTCATTGACCTTGGGCCCAGCCTTCGGCAGCATGATTGCACCGCAATCGCGAATGGCCGATTGCCCGGAAAGGATTGGAGCGCAAGGACATGGCGAGCATCACGATTCGCAACCTGGACGACGATGTGAAGACCCGTCTTCGGGCACGGGCAGCGGACCGCGGCCGGTCCATGGAGGAGGAGGCGCGGCGGATCCTGCGGGATGCGGTTGGCCGAAGAGCGGGTTCCCGGAACCTCGTGAGCATCATCCGCTCGCACTTCGGGCCGAACAACTGCGTGGATCTGGAATTGCCTGCGCGCGAACCAGGACGCGAGCCTCCGTCCTTCGATTGAACAGGCAGGCGGCCATGAACGTTTTGCTTGACACCTTTTGCGCGACAATCGAGACCGCGCTTGTCGAGTTGGTTCGCGCTACGGCAGCTGATGCAAGTCCGGCAGGAAGGAATGGTCAATCACCACGGTTTGGGGGCGATGAAACGTGCCGACTTGCGGTCTCGCAAATGTACCGGTAGCCACACCGCACAGACATCGGCGAAATTCACCTATTTCGTTACGACGGCTGCAATGCACATTCGCAGGATTGCAACATACATGTCTGTCCCAGCACCATTTTTCCCCCGCACACATGATCACTCGCGATTAGATTCTCGCGGCCAATGCCCAAGGAAAGTTGATCGAAATGATTGGCGCGGCAGACTTGGCGCAACGCATAGCATTGGCCGATCTGCTGTCGCAGATGCATAATTCCAGCCCCCGTTCCACTCTGAAGTGCAACACCTGATGTAGTGTTGCGAGGCGTCGGA
>VXPN01000034.1 GCA_009839535.1 Boseongicola sp. SB0662_bin_57
GGGGCTTATAACCAATACTTGACATTTCCTGCGCACGCTCCTATATTGTTGGCAACAGCAAACGGAGACCGCAATGCCGCAACCAGCCCCCGGAAGATCCCACCGCGAAGGCATGACCCTCGTCGAAATGATGGATATGTTCCCCACGGATGAGATCGCAACCAAGTGGTTCGAGGACTGCATCTGGCCGGACGGCAAGCGCACCTGCGGCAAGTGCGGAAGCGAACGCACCAGCGTGGTCAAGAGCGGCAAGCCAATGCCGTATCATTGCAAGGATTGCCGGTCCTATTTCAGCGTGAAGACGAACACGCCCATGCAGGCGTCCAACATTCCGATGCGCAAGTGGGCGATCGGCATCTATCTCTGCATCACGAGCCTCAAGTCGGTTTCCAGCATGAAGCTGCACCGCGATCTTGGCATCAGCCAGAAAGCGGCCTGGTTCATGATGATGCGCATTCGCGAGGCATGGGCCTGCGACGAGGACAGCGGCCCGTTCGATGGTCCGGTGGAATTTGACGAGACCTACATGGGCGGGAAGCGCAAGAACAAGTCGAACGCCGAGCGCAAGAAGCTCAAGGGCCGGGGTCCGGTCGACATGACGGCGGTTGTGGGCGCGAAGTGTCGCGCAACCAACAAGGTCGAAGCGCGGGTTGTGCGTTCTACCGACAAGATCACCCTGCAAGGCTTCGTGGACGAAATGACCAACCCCGACACCGTTGTCTACACCGACGATGCCGCTGCCTATCAGGGCATCCCGAATCCGCATGAGACAGTCAACCACTCTGTCAGCCAGTACGTGGACGGCATGGCGCACACGAACGGGATGGAATCCTTCTGGTCCATGCTGAAGCGGGCGCACAAGGGAACCTTTCACAAGATGTCTCCCAAGCATTTGCAGCGGTACGTCAACGAGTTCGAGGGCAAGCACAACATCCGCAACTCAGACACGCTTTGCCAGATGCGGGACACCGTCGCCCGTTTCGTCGGACGGAACCTCCTGCACCGCGACCTCGTCGCCTGCAACGGGCTTTCCTCGGGCGCCCGGTCGTAAGGCTGGGTTGCGGTTTCGCAGCAGGGCGCGGGCCAGCTTCTCCGGCGTTGCGCCCTTCAAGTGAACCTTGGGGTCGATCATCGGAACTCCGCGTGTCATGTCAATCTCGCCCCGGTCTCACAATCTTGATCAAGTTCACAAAGAGCGACCAAATGTCCTGAGCGATCTTCTCCGCCGTGTCGTCATCAATGCTGTCTCGATCAACGGCTGCTTCACTGATCTTCCGGGCATGCTCTTCCAGACCAGTTGGGAAGTCCTGTGGTCGACCAAGCAACGGATCAATCGAGGTCATCGCCATTTTCAGACGGGTTCGGATATCTTCCTTCGCGACACAAAGCGTTTCGACCGCTATTGTGACCCGCTCAAGAACGTCTTCTGCTTTCTCGAAATCGTTCATCTGCATGTTCTCATCCCTCCTGATCACCCCTTTTGTCCCTGTCATAAAGCGGGGCAAGCATGTTGTGCTTCTGGAAAACGGCCAGTTTTTCGTCAATTTCGAGTTCCTGGTCCGCAAGCGTGCTGTCGAGTTCAAACGTGATCGGACCCACCCTGGTGCCGATCACAAGTCGCTTCCTGAGAATGTCGTGATAAGCCACCCTTGTTCCTTCAGGCAACGGTTCATCGGCATGATCATTGGCTTCCGACACGTCGCCGACCGTGATGTCACCAATGCTCACGCCACCGACGCCGCCCTTGGTCACTATGCCCTGAAGAGCTCTGTTGCGCGCTTCGCACTCGTCCAGCTTTTCTTGGAGTGACGCCATTTCGAGTTGACCTGTCATGCCGTACCGGAAGCGCAGACGAAGCCAGGCACCTGATTTCTTGATGAAACGGAAGAAGCACATCCAGCCATGCTGTCAGATTCATCACCTCGTGTCATTAGCGATCCTGTCTGGTCATAGGCAGATCCTTTCACCATTGACTCCCTGATCTGCTTCATACGAAGCTCGCTCCTGCACTTGTTCAAGCGTCCCGCTATGCCGGGTCGCCCGCTGAATACAACAGCCCGTAAACCCGGCACGGGGTAGCTCCTTGTGCCAGGGCGAATACGCGGGACTTTCCACACGCTTGGACAGGTGCAACGGCCCGGCACCCGCCGCGCCGTCTAGGTAAGCGGGAGGAAATTCCATGAGACAATCAACCCTGGCTGTTGCAATCCTGGCCATGACCATGACTCCAGCATTGGCCGATGATGGAAATGACATTGCAGTTGCAGAAAGCATCTTGTTGGCAAGAAAAATCGGATTGGAGAGCGCGGATGCCGCAATGGATCGCGCCAACGCAGCGATGCTCTCGACCTTGAGCACGAGTCCGGACAAGGATGTGATCCTGCGCGGGTGGGAAGGTGTCAAGGAGTGCTTTCGGCAAAGCTGCGCCACAAATCGCAGCTTGAAATCTGGCCACCCGTTCTTCAAGACAGATGAGCGGTTGAAATCAGAAGGCTGCCTGACGCGTCCGGAATCTGTTGATGCCAAGTGCGAAGGATTCACCGCGAACTGCTTTGAGCCAGTACCGCACAACCTGGGCCAAGTCGCAGACGAGAGAGTAATAGACTGCCTGACGGACGATGATCGGATAAAGTCATTTCGCGACAGGTTGTATGACATCTTCGTCGACGACGAGATTGAACAGCGTCTTGCGCCGCTCAAGCCAGACGTCAAGGAGGCGATCCAGTCGCAATTGGGGATAGTTGACGCTTGATCAAAGTGTCTAGCCATCGGCATCACCGTACAACTGTTCCTGCATCCTTGCGGCTTCAGGCATGACGTGTTCCCAATACTTGTCGTCGCCAGTTCTGCGTTGATGGGCAAGAGCGGCTTGTGCTGTCTTGCTCCACGCCTCCCACAGTTCGAGGCCTTCGAGCTTGCATTTTTTGAACCAATAGGCCGCAAACACCCGTTCCTCGCGGTGACGATGCGTCTGGGCCATGAACTCATCATAATGGATTTCGACTTGTTGCAGAGAACTCGACCGCATGATGCGTTGTGCCACTCTTGCCCCATTGCTAGCTGATGTGCGGGACAGGAGATCTGCTACGCCGTCAGTCGCCCTTTCTCTCAATCTTGCCGCACTTGCGCTCTGCCACATAAAAACGCAGAATAAGGTCAAGGCTGGATATCCGATCCAATCCGGGATCATGCCAACAAGTTCCGTGACTGACTTGAAGTCGTCCGGCAATCCAGCAAGACCGATGATGCGTGTTCCGACCCAAAATGCGGCAGTTGTGCCGGTAAGAATTGTTTTCCACATGCGCCGGGCTTAGCCGCCGCCGCGAGCGGCGTCAAGTATTGGTTATAAGCCCC
>VXPN01000053.1:0-1757 GCA_009839535.1 Boseongicola sp. SB0662_bin_57
GCAGGTCAAGGATCTGGGCCGCGCAGCCCTCGCGAATTCCGAGCAGAGATTGCGGAACGAGGCGGAGATGCGCCGCCTGCTCGGCCCTCATGGCGAGGCCGTTGACCGTGCCGCCCGGCTGGCAGCATCCCTCACCTTCTCGCTCGACGAGCTTCGCTACGAGTATCCCTCGGAAGTCGCCGAAGGCCAATCCGCCGCCGCACGCCTGCGCGAACTTGCCTATGAAGGACTCAACGAACGCTATCCCGATGACTCCGCCCCCGGGCGTGTGCGAAGCCTTCTCGAGCATGAACTGGCGTTGATCGCCAAGCTGGAATACGAACCGTATTTCCTCACAGTCTACGACGTGATGGGTTTCGCCCGTTCCCAAGGCATTTTCTGCCAGGGCCGGGGAAGCGCCGCAAATTCAGTGGTATGCTACTGCCTCCGCATCACCTCGGTTTCTCCGGAGATCGGCTCCATGGTCTTCGAGCGCTTCGTTTCGGAGGCCCGGGAAGAGGCGCCCGACATCGACGTCGACTTCGAGCATGAGCGCCGCGAGGAAGTGATCCAGCATATCTATGACCGGTACGGGCGGGACCGTGCCGGGCTCTGCGCCACGGTCGTGCATTACCGTGGCAAACGCGCAATCCGCGAAGTGGGCCGCGCCATGGGTCTCACCACAGATGCGGTCAGCGCGATCTCGTCCCAGCTCTGGGGCTTCTTCGACACCTCCGGCATGGCGGAGCAACGGCTCCGCGAGGTCGGCCTTGATCCCGACGACCGCCATCTGTCGCAAACGCTCGAGCTTGTCTCCCAGATCCAGGGCTTTCCCCGCCATCTCTCGCAGCATGTCGGCGGCTTCGTCATCACTGAAGGCCGCCTTGACGAGCTTGTCCCCATAGAGAACGCCACCATGGAGGGCCGGACCGTCATCTGCTGGGACAAGGATGACATTGACGCCCTCGGGATCCTGAAGGTCGATGTCCTGGCCCTTGGCATGCTCTCCTGCATCCGGAAGGCGTTCGACCTGCTCAGGCTCCATCACCGGATCGACCACTCGCTGGACAAGCGACCGCCCAACGAACCGAAAGTCTACGACATGCTCTGCAAGGCAGACTCGCTTGGCGTCTTCCAGGTCGAAAGCCGCGCCCAGATGAGCTTCCTGCCACGCATGAAGCCACGCGACTTTCACGATCTCGTCATCCAGGTCGCCATCATCCGCCCGGGGCCCATCCAGGGCGACATGGTCCACCCCTATCTCAGGCGGCGAAACGGCGAGGAGAAAATCGAGTATCCTTCGGGCGAGCTCAAGGAGATACTCGGCAAGACCAACGGCGTGCCCCTGTTCCAGGAGCAGGCCATGCAGATCGCCATCACTGGCGCAGGCTTCTCGCCGGACGAGGCGGACCGGTTGAGGCGCTCGCTCGCCACGTTCAAGAGACATGGGAACATCAGCGATTTCCGGAACCGCTTCCTCAAGGGCATGCGCGAAAACGGATACGAAGACGATTTCGCCGAGCGCTGCTTTTCCCAGCTTGAAGGCTTCGCAAGCTACGGGTTTCCCGAAAGCCATGCGGCTTCCTTCGCAATCCTCGTCTACATCTCGGCCTGGATCAAATGCTTCCACCCGGGCATTTTTGCCTGCGCACTCCTGAACTCCCAGCCAATGGGCTTCTATGCTCCGGCCCAGATCATCAGGGATGCCCGTGAGCACGGGGTCGAGGTGCGCCCGCTCGACATCAACGAGTCCGCCTGGAACAACATCATGCAACCAG
>VXPN01000053.1:1857-3319 GCA_009839535.1 Boseongicola sp. SB0662_bin_57
CGGCTGACGCCGCAAGCGCAGCCCCACGGCATGCAGGCACGAAGAGGAAAGCCCGACAGCTGCCTCCTTCCCGGGGACAGTTCGGAACCATCCCGGTCCCGGGAGCGCACGAATCGTCCGGCCCCTGCAGAAGGAACGGTCGGGAGCAGTCCCTTGCACCAATGCCAGGCCCCGTGACCCGGCTCCAGAACTGAACGAGGACCAGACAATGCCCGATCCAGTCGACGACAAGCCACGCTGCTTTGGCTCAAGGTCAAAGCTCTATGCCCGCTATCACGACACGGAATGGGGCGTGCCCGTTCATGACGACCGGACGCTCTTCGAGATGCTGATTCTCGAAGGCGCCCATGCGGGCCTGTCCTGGGAAACGATCCTGAACAAGCGCGAGGGCTATCGCGACGTCTATCACGGTTTCGACGTCGAGAAGGTTGCGGCCATGAGTGACAGCGAACTGGCCGCCGCCCTTCAGAACCCGGCCATCGTGCGCCATCGCCAGAAGGTGCCGGCCGCACGGACGAACGCGCACGTCTTTCTGGAAATGCAGGACGAATGCGGCACGTTTGCAGACTGGCTTTGGGGCCACGTGGATGGAACTCCCATCCGAGGCAACTGGAAGAAAGTCACGGACATTCCGGCAGTAACGCCGCTGGCCGAAGAAATCTCGAAAGCCCTGAAGCGTCGCGGCATGACCTTCGTGGGGCCAACGATCATCTACGCCTATCTTCAGGCAGTCGGCGTCGTGAACGACCACTACCGAGGATGCTGGAAAAGCGTCGATCCCGCTTGAGGCGCTCCAGGACTTCGTGACTTGCATGGCCGTCAGGCGGCAGTCCCTGGCTCGCCTGAAACGTGCGGATCGCGTCCACCGTGTTCGGCCCGATGATCCCGTCCATGCCTTGCGTGTCGAATCCCCGCGCTGTCAGCAGCCGCTGCATCTCCAATCTTTCGGCACGGCCGAGATTCCTGTCTCTCCGCGGCCAGCCGGACCGGAGCGGGCCGCCACCGCCCAGGCGGTCGGCAAGATGGCCCACGGCAATGACGTAGGCATCGGCGGCGTTGTACTGCCTGATGACATGGAAATTGTCGAAGATCATGAAGGCGGCGCCGCGCACACCGGCAGGAATCAGGATCGAGGCGAACCCGTGGTCGGGGACGCGCCGGCCCCTGGCATCGCGGACGCCCATGGCGACCCAGTCATTGACGGCCTTCCTGATGCGCCGGTCTGCAAGCGAAAGATCGAACCCCCGCGAAAGCACGACCTCCATGCCCCAGGGCTGTCCCTTCCGCCAGCCACAGTGCCGGAGAAAGAACGCCGTCGATGCCAGGGCATCGGCCGGATCATCCGACCAGATGTCGGGCCGCCCGTCACCTCGAAAGTCCACTGCATGGTCAAGATACGTCGTCGGAATGAACTGGGTGTGCCCCATGCCGCCCGCCCAGCTTCCCTTCAGGCGCTTCGGCG
>VXPN01000139.1 GCA_009839535.1 Boseongicola sp. SB0662_bin_57
TACGGCAATTGCGGTCTTGTCCGACGATGGCCTGAGGATGCGTGACGTGGTCAGCACGGTCAGGATGCAGCGCCTGGGCCGGAACGACCTGGTGGGGTATCTTGATTCCGGGGACTGGAAGGGGAAGGCGGGTGCCTACGCCATACAGGGCCCTGCGGGCATGTTCATCCCTTGGATCGCGGGTTCCTATACGGCGATCATGGGATTGCCGGCACACGAAACAGCGGGTTTGCTGGCGGCTGTCGGCATACCGGTCCTGCATCGGCCATGAAAGGCAGCGTGATCGCCATGGACCGGATCCTTGGACGCCAGGCGGCGGCCATGATCGTGGACGGGCAGCTGGACGACCTTCTGCTTGACCCGCCGGACGATCAGGTGCGTCCGGGCGCCATCTACCGCGCAAAGGCTGGACGACCCATGAAGGGGCAGGGGGGCATGATCCTCGAGACCCCCGACGGGCCGCTGTTTCTTCGTAACGCAAAGGGAATTGCCCAGGGTGAAGCCGTGCTCGCGCAGGCTTCGACCTACGCCGAGCGGGAAAAGGCCGCTCCCGCGACGCAGAGGGTTCTCTTCAAGGGTCGACATGCGATGCTGACTCCGGGCGCGCCCGGGCGAAACATGTCGCGGGCGATCATGGATCAAGGGCGCAGGGCGGCGCTTCAGGAGATCCTGGACGGAGTCGAACTTCCAGACGGCCTGGGCATTGTCCTGCGAACCGCGGCTGGCGCGGCAGAGGACGGGGACGTCCGGGAAGAGATTGCCCGCCTGGCCGACATTGCCGGCAAGGTCCTGAACGAGTCGCGGTCGGGCAAGCCTGCGAGGCTTCTCGACGGTCCCTCGGCATCGGAACTGGCGCGTCGGGACTGGCCGCGGTCAAGTGTCATTGACGACAAGCCGGGCAGCTTTGTCCGGTTTGGCGCGGACGAGATGATCGATGCGCTGCGGTCTCCACACGTCATGCTTGGCGAGGGATCGCTTGTTGTGGAACCCACCCGCGCCCTCGTGGCCGTGGACGTGAATTCTGCCGGGAGCGGCTCGACAGCGGCGGGGCTCAAGACGAATCTCGCGGCACTTCGGGTCTTGCCGCGCGCGCTTCGCCTGCGCGGCCTAGGCGGTCAGATCGTGATTGACCTTGCTCCGCTGGCAAAGCGAGATCGTCGCCGCGTCGAGGATGCGGCGAAGTCGGCGTTTCGCGCGTGTCCGGTTGACACGACATTTGCGGGATGGACGCCTCTTGGTCACATGGAGTTCCTGCGCAAGCGCGAGCGCCTTCCCTTGCACGAGGCCGCGGCTTGAACTGCCCCATTTGCCAGAAGCCGGTGAAAAAGGGCTATGCCCCGTTCTGCTCGAAGCGCTGCGCAGACCTGGATCTGTGGCGCTGGCTCAACGGCGCCTATTCCGTTCCCTGCGACGACGATCTGCCTGATGAGATCGAGGGTGCCGGCCTTCCCTCGGAGGACGGGGAGACACGGCACTAAACTCTGGGCGCGATGCACTGGACAGTCCCTGACGCGGACATTAGAAGGCACCGACCTGATCAAGCGTCAAGCGCCACACCCGTGCCCGGGTAGCTCAGGGGTAGAGCAGTGGACTGAAAATCCTCGTGTCGGTGGTTCGATTCCGCCCCCGGGCACCAAGCACTCAGAACTGCATGTCCATTTCATGGGCCAGAGAAGCGTCCCGCTTCCGAGGCGGTTCGCGAAGTGGCGGGACGGCCATTGAGATCGGTCCGGACTGTTTCCCGAGAGGGTGAGGTCTGAACCTTCCTTTCCGTGAGAGGAAAGTCTTGGTTCGATGAAGCTTGAGCAACGTGGGGATGCCGAATGCCCAATTCGCCGACCATACTCCAGTTCCACGAAAACAGGCCCTTGGTCGCCGCAGCCCCGAGACTGAAGCCAAACTGAAAGCGCTTTTGGTCGGGAAGTCCCGGATTGAGGAACGGATCAGGAGCTTGCTGGGCAATTGGAAGACCGGTCCAAGGTTCTTCGTGCGAGGGCACCGGGTCGTGTTCCGCACCCCGCCGCATGTGTCATTCGAAAACTGGATGGCCTTGGACGGCTTGGCACGGGCTGTTCTGGTGAGATTGCCGCGGCGGTCCGCGCTGGTCGCCCGCCTTTCCCGGTACAGAAGGCCGTAATGCAAAGTTGCCCGCATCCGGGTACACGTCGTAATCTGACAAGGGAAGGCGGTGCCTCTCGGCAGGCAGGCGTCGTCGCACGACGGAGGAAGAGGGCATGCCTAGAGATTCGCACGAGACCAGAGGGCTCTACGCCTATTTTGCGGAAAATCCGCGCGAAGCGCGGCGCCAGTTCTTCGATTCCGGGCAGGAAGTGAGCCGACGAGGCTTCTTCGCTGGCGCCGGGCTGGCGGCCTCGGGCAGCCTGCTCGGCATGGCGGTTCCGTTCTACGCCAACATGCCACACGGCTTGGTGCCCGCCGCGTTCGCTTCCGAAGACGTGCTGGTCGGCAAGGATGGCCTGACGCTGCTGAACGACCGGCCGATCAATGCGGAGACGCCGGCGCACCTGCTCGACGATGCGATCACGCCCACCGTTCGGCACTTCATCCGCAACAACGGCTTGCCGCCAGAGGATGTCGATGCCGAGGGCTGGTCTCTCGCCGTCGACGGCCTGGTGGAGAACCCGATGGAACTGTCCATCGCGGATCTTCAGGCGCAGTTCGAGGTTGTGACCATGGCGCTCACCATCGAGTGCGGCGGCAACGGCCGGGCGTTTTTCGACCCGCCGGCGACGGGCAACCAGTGGACCGTGGGCGCCGTTGCCTGCTCGGAGTGGACCGGCGTGAGACTTGCCGACGTGCTGAGAAGGGCTGGTGTCAAGCCGGGCGTTGTCTATACGGCGCATTACGGAGCGGACACCCATCTCTCCGGCAAGGAAGGCAAGTTGCCAATCTCGCGTGGCGTGACGATCGCGAAGGCAATGACCGACAACGTGCTCATCGCCTTCGCGATGAATGGCGGGCCGTTGCACAGGCAGAATGGCGCGCCGCTTCGGCTGGTGGTGCCGGGCTGGCCGGGTTCCTGCTCGCAGAAATGGCTGGATCGAATCCAGCTCCGTGACATCGTGCATGACGGGCCGAAAATGACCGGCACCTCCTACCGGGTGCCGCGCTACCCGGTCGCCCCGGGCGACAAGGTGCCAAAGGAGGACTTCGAGATCATTGAGCGCATGCCCGTGAAGGCTCTGGTGACGGCGCCGAAGAGTGACAGCACCACAGCCCGGGAGGTCGAAGTGCGCGGCCATGTCAAGTCCAGTTCAAAACTGACCCAGGAATCGCGTTCAATTTTGACCCACCTT
>VXPN01000160.1 GCA_009839535.1 Boseongicola sp. SB0662_bin_57
CCGAGCGCTACCTGACGGAAGGCGACCCGTATCACTGCCAGTGCCAGAAGACGACGCGCCTCCTGAAAGAGCGCCTGGGCTGGCCGGACAGCCGCATTGTCACGACTTTCCAGTCCCGCTTCGGCCCAGAAGAATGGCTCAGGCCCTACACGGTCGACGAGGTGGCACGCCTTGCGAAGTCCGGGCGGAAGAGCCTTGCAGTGGTCGCGCCCGCATTTGCGGCCGACTGCATTGAGACGCTTGAGGAAATCAACGGCGAGATCCGTGAAAGCTTCGAGAACGCCGGCGGCGAGCACTTCAACTACATTCCTTGCCTCAACGATGACGATGCCCACATCGAGGCGCTTGCGGAAATCGTCGGAGAGCACATGACGGGCTGGACCGACTGACCTTCGGCACAATGCCGCGCAACTGCCGTCAGATCACCAGGACCCGTGTCCCGACTTTCGCGAGGCCGTAGAGCTCCGAGATGTGCTCATTGTACAGGCCGATGCAGCCATTCGATGACCGGCGGCCGATCTTGCGCGTGTCATGGGTGCCGTGGATGCGATAGTATGTCCAGCTCAGATAAATCGCGTGCGTCCCAAGCGGATTGTCCGGTCCGGGCGGCACATAGTCCGGCCATTCAGGATTCCGCTCCTTCATTGCTGGAGTCGGTCGCCAGTCTGGGCCCTCTACCTTGCCCACGACCTTCGTGTGCCCCCTGCGAGTCAAGTCTTCCGACATCGGCACGCTGGTGGGGTAGAGCTTGTAGATTGACTGGTCGTCATTCCAGTAGTGAAGCGCGCGCGCGGATATGTCCACGAGGATCGCGCCATTGCGCGTGTTTTCGAAGTAGGGCCGCCAGTCCAGGGCCCGGAAGCCCGACGCATTCCGCCGCACCGTTCCCGCAACCGAACCCCGAAATTCGGTGGTGCCTTGCTGGGCAATCGAAGGCGCGGCCACCACCGCAGCAGAAGCCGCCAGGAACGTGCGGCGCGTTAAGGGACTGCGAGCCAAGACTGTCTCCCCGTATGATGTTTCACCTCGGCGGCGACCATACGAAAAATGTCCGACGGACTCAATTCACGGTGGCGTCACCGCACCGTTTGCCGTGACCTGTCTCTGGAACTCGAAGACGCTCTCCAGCCCTTCGTTGCGGGCCGCGCGGCGCACAGCCGCCTCGAAAGACAGGCACCGGTCGTGCCTTTCCAGTCGGAGAACGCGAGGCCCTCTTCTCCAGAGCGGCCACGAGCATCTGGTTGTTTGAACCGGTCGAAACATGCAGGTATGGACGGATCACCCATGTGATGGCGGTCGAAGATGATCCGTACGTGCCTGCTCATTGCTGCTTTGGTCCTCGCATCCTGTGACGAGAACGAGCCGGTGTTCGGGCCGGACGGGAGGCCAGTGCCTCAGGTCTACCGGATCAGTGACGACGACCAGGCCCGGATCCAGTTCCGCATGCTCGATTCAGTCAACGTCCTGCGTCAGGCGCGCGGGTTGGAGCCAGTCGGTCTGTCTGCGCATCTCAACGCCGCAGCGAAGACCCATGCGCTTGACATGTCGGTCCAGAACCGGCCTTGGCATTTCGGATCTGACGGCTCCAGCCCGCTGGATCGCGTGGCCCGCGCCGGATATCCAGGCGCGCTCATCGGCGAAAACATCTCCGAAACCTATGAAACCGAGATCGAGACGCTCTCCGCGTGGATGGAAAAACCGGAGGCACGGCAAGTGATTCTTGATCCACGTGCCGGCGACATCGGCTTTGCCTGGCACCAGGAGGCGTCGGGCAAGATCTGGTGGACCCTTGTCATGGGCAAGCCGGAAGCAAGGGCTCAAAACGGCAGTGAAAGCGAGCCCGTAACGGCGTCGCAATAGCGGCGTCAGCGATAGATGTGGATCGGCGTGCCGTTCCGGACCATCGCGTAAACTTCCTCCATCTCTGAATTGGTCACGGCAATGCAGCCCCATGTCCAGTCAGTCCGCTGGCGAAAGGCACGCCAAAGATTCCAAGGACCGCGGCCGTGAATGAAGATGTCGCTGCCGGGATTGACGCCCCTTGCCCTGGCTTCGGCGAAGTCACTTTCGTTCGGATAGTTGATGCCCAAGGAAAGGTGGAACTTGCTGTTTGGGTTGCGCCGGTTCACGTAATAGGAGCCTTCTGGAGTCCTCCCGTCTCCCTCTTCCTTCTTGTCACCTTCCGGCGCAAAGCCCAAATCGACCTTGTATGACTTGAGAACCTTTTCTCCGTGATGAAGATTCATGGCGCGCGCGTCCTTGTGAACGGTGACATGGGTCACCTTTGGCCCGTCATAGCGCCGGAACTTCGATGCGCAGCCCGCCAGCGAGAAGGCAAGCGCGACCAGCACGCAGAATCTGAAAGCCGCTCGCATGTTCTGCCTGAATTCTGCCTCGCAAAAGACAATAGACGAAAGCCAAGAAGATGAAAACCGTTTCGATCAATGTGACCGGTTCCCGGCCCAAGGTCCAGGAACCATGAGGCAAACCGGCTCGCCTTGCCCCACGATGTTCTGGCGCCGCGCCAGTCGGCAGAGATCAGGCGGCGCTAACGGTTCCGCTTGCCTCAGAACCGTGCTCCTGCCTAGTTCCGGATTCCGTGCAGGCCCGGGCCACCCGTGAAGGAGCCGCCTATTCGGCAGCCTCCTGGATTCCGATGAACCCGCCGGACTGGCGTTGCCAGAACCGGGCATAGCGTCCGTTCGCGGCCAGCAACTCGTCGTGGGTTCCGTTCTCCGCAACGCGTCCCTCGTGCATCACGACGATGCGGTTCATCTGCGCGATCGTCGACAGGCGATGCGCGATGGCCAGCACGGTCTTGCCGGCCATGACGGCCTCCAGCGCCAGTTGAATCGAGGCTTCGACCTCCGAATCCAGAGCGCTCGTCGCCTCGTCCAGCACCAGGATCGGCGCATCCTTCAGAATGGCTCGCGCGAGCGCAATGCGTTGTCGCTGCCCGCCAGAAAGCTTCACGCCACGCTCCCCGAGATGGGCGTCATAGCCCCTCCGTCCGAAGTGGTCCTCGAGATCCAGAATGAAGTCGTGCGCCTCGGCGCGGCGGGCGGCTGCTGCCATTTCCGCCTCGGTCGCATCGGGCCGGCCGTATAGGATGTTCTCGCGCGCCGAACGATTGAACATTGCCGTCTCCTGCGTAACCATGCCTATCTGGCGGCGAAGGCTCTCCTGCGTCACCGACCGGACGTCGCGCCCTGACACCAGAACGGTGCCCGCCTCCGCGTCATAGAGCCTAAGAAGAAGCGCAACCAAGCATCCATGTTTCGGGTCAAGCTCGGATTCCGCCATTTTCGGCGGTGT
>VXPN01000359.1 GCA_009839535.1 Boseongicola sp. SB0662_bin_57
CGATCCCAGTCCTCGCGCTTTGGCAACGTCTCGAAAGTGTGCGCCGGCGGCGGGGTCGGGAGCGTCCACTCGAGAGTGTCCGCATGCTCGTTCCAATAGCTCTTCTCCGAAATGGGCCGTCCGGCGAGGATCGTGTAGACCACGATGCCGATGAACAGCAGGAACGAGGCGAACGCGAGGAAGGCGCCCATGCTGGAGATTTCGTTCCAGTAGGCGAACGCTTCGGGATAGTCGATGTAGCGGCGCGGCATGCCCTGGCGGCCGAGGAAGTGCTGCGGGAAGAAGGTGATGTTGGCGCCGATGAACATCGTCCAGAACTGGATCTTGCCGAGCCACTCGGGATACTGGCGACCGCACATCTTGCCGATCCAGTAGTACATGCCGGCGAAGATCGCGAAGACGGCGCCGAGCGACATCACGTAGTGGAAGTGCGCCACGACGTAGTAGGTGTCGTGATAGGCCCGGTCGATGCCGGCCTGCGCAAGCACGATGCCGGTCACGCCTCCGACGGTGAAGAGGAACAGGAAGCCGAAGGCGTAAAGCATCGGCGTCTTGAACTCGATTGAGCCTCCCCACATCGTGGCGATCCACGAGAAGATCTTCACCCCTGTTGGCACCGCGATCACCATCGTTGCCAGCATGAAATAGGTCTGCTGGGTCAGGCTCATGCCCACGGTGTACATGTGGTGCGCCCATACGACGAAGCCGAGCGCGCCGATCGCGATCAGCGCCCACACCATCGGCAGGTAGCCGAAGACGGGCTTGCGGCTGAAGGTGGAGATGACATGACTTATGATGCCAAAGCCCGGAAGGATGATGATGTAGACTTCAGGGTGCCCGAAGAACCAGAGAATGTGCTGGTAGAGAACGGGATCGCCGCCGCCCTCGGCCTGGAAGAAGGTCGTGCCGAAGTTCCTGTCGGTCAGCAGCATCGTGATGGCGCCGGCCAGAACGGGCAGTGACAGCAGGATCAGCCATGCCGTCACGAAAATCGACCATGCAAAGAGCGGCACCTTGAAGAGCGTCATCCCGGGAGCCCGCATGTTCAGGAACGTCGTGATCATGTTGATTGCGCCGAGGACCGATGACGCGCCGGAAAGGTGCACCGCGAAGATCGCCAGATCCATCGAGAAGCCCTGTTCGGAGGTCGAGAGAGGCGGATAGAGGACCCACCCGACTCCGGACCCCGTCTGGCCGTTGCCACCGGGGGTGAGCACGCTGGCAATCGCGAGCGACGACCCGGCCACATACAGCCAGTAGCTGAGGTTGTTCATGCGCGGAAAGGCCATGTCCGGCGCGCCGATGTGCAAGGGCATGAAGAAGTTGCCGAAGCCGCCGAACATGGCCGGGATGACGACGAAGAACATCATCAGGATTCCGTGCGCGGTCACGAGGACGTTCCAGAGGTGGCCGTTCGGCGCACAGGTGCCGTCGGCGATCAGCCTCGCCCCCTCGGCGCACATGAACTGGACGCCGGGGTCCTTCAGCTCCATGCGCATGTAGACCGTGAAGGCGACCGCGACGAAGCCGACGATGGATGCCGTGAACAGGTACAGGATCCCGATGTCCTTGTGGTTCGTCGACATGAACCAGCGTTCGAAGAACCCGGGCTTGTGATCGTGCTCGTGTAAGGCGGCGTCGGCCATCCATGCCTCCTGAAGTCGCTGCTTCTGCACAGCGGCGGTGGGCCGCCGCGTCTTTGGTGCCCCTTTTACGGCCATGATCCGGGCTGAGCAATGGCGGATGGGCGCAAGGCAGCGAGAAAAATTGTCTCAGGTGTCGCACCTGAAGCGCGCACGGCTTCAGCGCGTGACCGGGCGGAAGGACCGCGGGAGACTGAATTTCGACATGCAATGTCGCATTTCGTTCAGCGCGGCGGCATAGTCCTGCCGAGATTCGCGCCCAGGGAGAATCGCCATGACCATCAAGCTTGAGAACGGCCGTCTGCCAGACGAGGACGTCGCGCGATACTGGCGAGACGGGTTTCTCTTTCCGGTCCCCGTCTTCAGTGCCGCCGAAGCAGCCGCCGCGCGGGCCTCCCTGGAAGACATGGAACGAGACTGGCTTGATGCGGGCCTTCCCTTGCCGCTCAACACGTACAAGCGGGTGAATGCGCAGGTGGTCATGCCGTTCCTGGTGGACATCGCCCGCCACCCTGCGATTCTTGACGTGGTCGAGGGAATCCTGGGTCCGGACACCCTGATCTATGCCGCGGAGTTCTTCATCAAGGAGCCCAGGACGGCGTCGATCGTCAGCATGCACCAGGATCTCACCTACTGGGGGCTGGGAGCGATTGACGGCCTTGTGACGGCCTGGTTGGCGCTTTCCCCCGCAACCATCGCCTCGGGCTGCATGGACTTCGTGCGGGGCAGCCACAAGCAGCCGATCCTGCCGCACGAAGACACGTTCGACGCGAACAACCTGTTGAGCAGGGGACAGGAGGTCAAGGTCGACATTGCCGACGAAGACAAGACATCGATCACGCTGAAACCTGGCGAGATGAGCCTCCATCACGGACTGACCATACATGGCTCAGGACCGAACGGTTCGGACGATCGGCGCATCGGCTGCGTGATCCGCTACGTGCGTCCCGACATGGAGCAGCTGGTTGGGGCCAATGACTATGCGATGGCGGCCCGTGGAGAGGACCGGTACGGGAACTTCGTCCACACGCCCGCGCCGAATTCCCTCTTTGCGCCCGAAGCCCTTGATCTTTACGACGAGATGCGGGCCGAGCAGGCAAAGGTCATGATGAGAGACGCCAAGAAGTCAACGGAGATCTATTCCTGATGGAGCAAGTCAAGTTCACGGCCATGAAAGATGGCGACAAGGAGGACTACGACCTCCTTTCCATGCACGAGGTCGAATACGCGAAAGGCACGGCCGACCGGCTCCTGAAGGCCCTGGTCCAGCTAGACGAGAGCCTTTCCGGCTACCAGGTCACGCGGCTCGGACATTCGCTTCAGTCCGCGACGCGGGCGTGGCGTGACGGGGCCGATACGGACTGGATTGTTTCCGCCCTTCTGCACGATGTGGGCGACATATTCGCGCCCCACAATCACGACGAGTATGCGGCGGCGATCCTCAGGCCGTTCGTGCGTGAGCAATGCACCTGGGTGGTCCAGACGCACGGGGACTTCCAGCTCCTGTACTTTGGCGAGCATGTCGGGGCGGATCCCATGAAGCGCGACAGGCACAAGGGTCACATCTATTTCGATGATTGCGCGGAGTTCTGCGAGCGTTGGGACCAGTCGAGCTTTGATCCTGGCTATGGCACGATGCCGCTCTCGTTTTTCGAGCCGATGGTGC
>VXPN01000548.1 GCA_009839535.1 Boseongicola sp. SB0662_bin_57
CGGTCCCAGTTCTGGTTTGTCAGCGCACCGTCCGACAGCACGCCGACGCTGTGGATGACGCCTGCGAGCGGAGGAAGCTCTTCGTCCATCCGGGCCAGCATCTCGTCGACCGCCGCATCGTCTGACACGTCGGCGAGTTCGACACGTACCGTCACGCCCCGATCCTCGAGCGCGCGAATGGCCTCCTGCGCGTCCTCGCCAGGAGATCGCCGACCGTTCAGCACGATCGTCCCGGCTCCAAGGTCCGCAAGCCATTCGGCCACGGCCAGTCCGATGCCGCCCAGGCCGCCGGTCACAAGGTATGTGCGGTCTTCCCTCAGCCGTCCCGACGCCAGCGGCTGCGCAGTGACGACAATCTTCCCGAGGTGCCGCGCGGACCGCATGAACCTCAGCGCAGCCCCGGCTTCCGCGAGCGGCCAGCGGCTGTGGATGAGCGGCTTGAGTTCACCTGTCGCAACCCGCGCCACGACGTCCCTGAGAACCCGTCCCACCCATTCGGGATCGGTCTTCTTCAGGACATCGAGTTCCAGGATGTCGTAAGCGACATCCGGCCGAAGAGCGGCCATTTCCTCCACGCTGAGAATGTCGCGTCTCGCCAGCTCCACGAACCGGCCGCCCTGTGCAAGGCAGGACAGGCTGGCGTCGATGAAGCCCTCGCTTGTCAGGCTGTTCAGGACCACCGTAACGCCCGCGCCGTTCGTGGCGTCAAGAATCTCCTTGCCGAAGTCCGTCTGGCGGCTGTCGAACACATGCTTGACGCCAAGCGACTTCAGATAGGCCTGCTTCGGCGCGCTCGCAGTCGCGAAGACCTCCGCCCCGGCGGCCTGTGCCAGCTGAATCGCCGCCAGCCCCACGCCGCCGGCGCCGGCGTGAATCAGCACGCGGTCGTCGGCCTCAAGGCCGGACAGTTCATAGGAGAGCGCTGCCGAAACAAAGGCGCTTGGCACCGTTGCGAGTCCCGACACCGGGATGTCCGGAGGCGCAGGCGCCACCAGTTCCTCGTGCGTCACCATTTCCCCGGCGAACGCGCCAAAGCCCAGGCCGACGACATGGTCGCCCACGGAGACGTTGGCGACTTCCGGACCCACCGCAACGACGCGACCGCACATCTCCCGCCCCAGGTTTCCCTCTTCGATGAATCCCAGCGAACGGAACACGTCCCAGAAGTTCAGTCCGGCAGCCTCGACCGCGACACGGACGTCCTGTCCTTCGAGGGAGCGCGCGGGCAGCTCCGTTACGCAGGGCTTCTCGAACACGCCTGTTGGGTCCGGTGTCAGAACCCATGCCGCCTCCTTCGGCAGGTCCAGCCGTTCCGGGCCGTCTTCCATCCGAACCAGACGTGCGACCTGGCGACTTCCCCGGCGCGCGGCGACATGGCTTTCCGGATCCGGATACATGAGCTCGTCAACGAGATCGGTCGCGGGCGCGACGACCGTCGGATCGAGATCGATCATGCGCGGTGTCAGGTGTGCCGCTTCGCGCGCGACTGCCTTGCCGAACCCCCACAACGCAGCGCCTGCCAGCGCCCCTTGGGTCTCGCGCTCCAATGCCTGGGCGCCTCGGGTGATGAACCAGACGCCCTTGGCCGGGATGCGGTCGGAGTCGATGATCCCCTGAACGACCGCCAGGGCGCTCGCCCCGGCATGCTGCACGTCCTGCGCGATGTCATGCGTGGATGCCTCTGCGCCATGGCCGTCGAGCGCCGGGAGATGCACGACGCCACTGAACGGCGCATCGTCCGGCAGGTCTTCAAGGAGCGCTTGCCACGATTCGCGCCGCCGGAAGTCGATGCTTGCCGTCACGACGCCTGTCGTCTTGGGCTTCTCGCCGTTCTCCGAGTCTTCGCTCACGACCACGACGGCCTGGTTCCGCGCCGCGAGTCCATCCGCGAGCTCTGCGGCCATGTCGCCGCGGTCTGCAACGAGAACCCACGTGCCGGGCGCTTCGGAGACCTTTTCCGGGCCTTTCGCGACGATCACGCCTCGATCCGGCATCTCGTCAGGTCTGGATGCATCAAGGCCAAGGATTTCCGCCGCGTCGAATCCCGCATCTCCGAGCGCACGGCGCCACACGTCCGGGCTCGCCAGGGCATGATGCGGCCGGTAGTCGTCGGCAAATCTCCACCAGCCGTCGAGCTGTCCGAACGTCAGGTCCATCCAGCCCTGGCCGCGAAGGTTCTCGAGCGCCACCATCTGGCCCGATGGCGCGAGCAGCGTCAGGCAATGGCCGAGCGTCTTATCGAGATAGCGCGTGGCATGGAGCACGTTCGATGCAATGATCAGGTCGTAGGCATGCGCGTCGAAGCCCTGGGCCACCGGATCGTTCTCTATGTTCAGGGGGCGGTACTCGATGCAACCTCCGCCATCCCCGAAGCGCGATTCCGCTTCGGCGAAGAATCCCGCCGAAATGTCCGTGTACACGTAGTCGAACTGGCCTTCGGGAAGCTCCGGCAGAACCGAGGCGGTTGCCGACCCCGTGCCCGCACCGACCTCGATCACCCTCAGCCGCCGTCCGGCAGGCAGCCTGGCCACGAGCGCCCGGACCGCGTCCCTGAGCAGCCGGTTGGCCGCACGTGCGATCGGCGCATCCAGATACAGGTCGCCTGGCGTCGGGTAGCCGCTGCTGAACAGCAGCGTGAGCGGATCCATCTGGCCGCGAAGCACGTCCGGCAACGCAGCCCCGCAGCGTCGGAACAACCCGATCTCCGTCGCGCCGTGAGGGTGAAGTTCGGCAAGCTGGTCCGCGAACGACTCCGGGTCCGGCCGAACGTCCTCGGGCAGGGGATCGTCATGCCCGGCCTGCACCACGAAGCGACCGCCGTCCTCCTGCAACACGTCGGACCGGGCCAGCATCTCCAGAATCCGGCGGAAGACACGCTTGTGCTCTTCGATGACGCCAAGCTGCCGGCGAAGCTCCTCGGGCTCCACGGCCTCGCCCACGCTGCGCCGCCAACCGAGCTTTTCCAGCGTCCAGATCGCGCGCGCGCGCGACCATCGATCAAGATCCGACAGGAGCGCAGAGCGATCGGCACGTGCCACGCCCTCCTCTTCAAGGTAGTCTGCAAGCGGCATCAGGCTCCCCGCGGCGGCAGCCGGCTCCGGCAGGAAGTCCGCGGCGATGATCGCCGGCACGAGGGAGCGTTCGCGCCAGACCACCTCGTACAGCAGGTCGTTCACGCCTTCGATCGCGGCAAAGAGCGCGGCGCGTGTCGCGCGCTTTATCGTGTACCCGTCCAGTCCGCCAAGCAGGACGCCATCGAGATCGTAGATGCGCAGCTCTCCGCTCAGGACCTCCGCAGGCGCGCC
>VXPN01000197.1 GCA_009839535.1 Boseongicola sp. SB0662_bin_57
AGGTCACGGGCAGACCCATGAGCGCCGACAGCCGAATTGCTCCTCTGGCGTAGTCGGTGAAGCAAAGGAACGTCCCGCCATAGGGCTTGACTCCGCCATGGAGCGCCATGCCGACCATCGCGGCCGCCATGCCGTGTTCGCGGATGCCGTAGTGGATGTAGCGGCCCTTGCGGTTCGTGGAATCGAATATGCCAAGATCCGGAGTCTTCGTGTTGTTCGACCCGGTCAGGTCGGCCGAGCCTCCGATGGTCTCGGCCACGACTGGATTGATCGCCTCCAGCGCCATTTCCGACGCCTTCCGGGTCGCCACCTTGGGCTGCTCTTTCGACAGGTTCTTTTTCAGGGCCCGGACGACGGGGATCAGCCGCTTGTGCGCGCCTCCCGACATTATCCGGTTGAAGTCCGTCTGGCGCGAAGCCGAAAGCGTCGCAAAGCGGCCCAGCCAGGCCTTGCGGGCCTCGCCGCCACGGCGGCCGATGATTCGCCAGGCATCAAGGATGGAACCGGGCACATCGAACGGCGCGTGATGCCAGCCATAGGCGGCGCGTGTGGCATCGATCTCGTCCTGCCCAAGGGGCGAACCATGTGCCGACGCAGTGCCCTGCTTGCTGGGCGCGCCGAACCCGATGACCGTCTTGCACGCGATCATCGTGGGCCTCTTGGATTTGCGGGCCTTGTTCAGCGCGCGGTCGATGTCCTCGGGATCGTGCCCATCGCATTCCAGGACTTCCCAGCCCGAGGCCTGAAAGCGCCGCTTCTGGTCCGTCATGTCCGAAAGCGCGATGTTGCCGTCAATCGAGATGTCGTTGTCGTCCCAGAGCACGATCAACCTTGAGAGTCGTTGCATGCCCGCAAGTCCGATCGCCTCTTGGCTCAGTCCTTCCATCAGGCATCCGTCGCCCGCAATGACATAGGTGAAATGGTTGACGACCTTCTTTCCGAAACGAGACCGAAGGGCTTCCTCCGCTATGGCGAATCCGACCGCGTTCGAAAGGCCTTGGCCAAGAGGTCCGGTCGTCGTTTCGATCCCCTTGGCATGCCCGTACTCGGGATGGCCTGCCGTGTTCGAGCCAAGCTGGCGAAAACGCTTGATCTGGTCGAGCGTCATGTCCGCGTAGCCGGTGAGGTGGAGCAACGCATAGAGCAGCATCGAGCCATGGCCCGCGGACAGGATGAAGCGGTCGCGATCTGGCCAGTCCGGGTCGGCCGCATCGAACTTGAGGTGCCTTTCGAAGAGCACCGTCGCCACGTCCGCCATGCCCATGGGCATCCCGGGGTGGCCTGAATTGGCGGCCTGAACCGCATCCATGGCGAGCACGCGAATTGCCGCGGCGCGCTCGAAATGGTCCGGATGCAGTTCCTTCAGGGTCTCAATGTCCATGCTACCGCCCCTGGCTGGTCCATATCGCCTAGGTTCTTAGCAGCCAACTTGCCGAACGCAAGGCGAGCCGTGGTGCAACGTTCGGAAAGTGGGTGAAACTGTCGCTGCGTGCGCTATGCTCTGCGCGGGCCCTGTTGTCTGCCGTCGATTCGCGATCCAGGCATCAAGCGCTCGGCAGGTGGATTCGCAAGCCAGGAGCAACCATGACTGACACGTCCGAACTTGAAGGCAGAGTCCTCTCCGCGCTGGAAAGGACGGCGCTGGCGCTGGACGGGTTAGGCCCGAACACCGAAGGTGAAGGCCGGGACAGCCTCATTGAAGGGATCAAGGCAGACGTGAGGCGTTTGCAGGAGGCGCTCAGGACCCGGGACGCCCTGCTTCAGCAGATGCGGGCGGTGAACCGGAGTCTCAGGGAATCGAACGCTGCGCTGCGTGCGGCCCAGGCCAAAGGGCTGGTCCAGGCGGATCTGCTGAATTTCGCCCTGGAAGGCGAACTTGCCGGCCTGCGTGCCACTCGCGATGTGGAAAAGGCGGAGATCGAGGAAGTCCTGGCGGTGCTCGAACCCATGCTGAAGGAGGCTGGATGATGCCCGAAGTTTCGATTCGGATCGGCGAACGGCTCTTCAAGGTGTCCTGCCAGGACGGCGAAGAGGCTGCTCTTCATCAGGCGGCCGGACTGCTCAACACCGAAGCCAAGACGCTTGAGGGTCAGTCCCGGCGTCTTCCCGAAGCGCAGATGCTCCTGATGGCCGGGCTCATGCTGGCGGACAAGCACGTCGCTGCCGCAGGCAACAACCGGCAACTGGAGGAAACGGTCGCGCGGCAGGAGGCACGAATCAAGGATCTGGAGAGTCAAGTCGAGCAAGGGCGGATGCGGGCTGCGCCATCCAAGGACAAGGTGTCTGAAGCTCTGGCCAGGATTGCGGAACGTGCGGAAGCATTGGCGGAATCGGCCGAGAAGATGTCAGGAGCCCGCGCATAGCTGGCGCCGGTCGTGGAGTCCGAGTGAAGGCAGCAACGGCTCGCAGGGTGTCCTGTCTCTGACACATCCGCAGGCTCTGCGAATGCAGCTCAGATTTCGACTTGATCCTTGATGCCTTCGGTCGCAAGCCCGTCGAGGCGCGGCATCAGGTTGAGAAGCGATCGCGTGTAGTCTTCCCGGGGCGTGGCAAAGAGCGTTTCCGCATCCTGGATTTCCACCAGGCGACCGTTCTGCATGACGGCGACGCGATCACACATCTGACGCACCACCGGAAGGTCGTGCGAGATGAACAGCATCGTGAGGTTCAGGTGCTCCTGCAGATCCTTCAGGATGTTGAGAATCTGCGCCTGGATCGAGACGTCGAGGGCGGATGTCGGTTCGTCGCAGATCAGGAATCTCGGTTGCGTTGCCAGCGCCCGGGCAATGGAGATGCGCTGGCGCTGGCCACCGGAGAACTCGTGCGGATACTTGAACCCCGCGGCTGCGCCAAGCCCGACATGTTCCAGCAGTTCGTCGACCCTGTGTCTCAGAGCCTTGCCGGACAGCAGCCCATGATGGAGTGCGGGTTCGGCGACGATGGCATCAACCCGCATGCGCGGATTGAGCGACGAGTAGGGATCCTGAAAGATCATCTGGATCTGGCGGCGGTACCAGGCAAGGGAGCCGGAGCCGCTGACAGGCTGCCCGCCATACAGGATCGTGCCTCCGTCGGCCCTGTACAGCCCGGCGATCATGCGTGCGACCGTGGACTTGCCGGAACCCGACTCGCCGACGATTCCGAACACCTCGCCCTGGCGAATGTCGAAACTGACGTTGTTCACGGCGACAAGATATCGTCGTCGCGACGGGATGAAGGAGCGCTTCTGCAGGAAGCGCTTGGTAAGGCCGCTTATCTCGAAGAGCGGCTTGGCGGGGTCCGTATCCGCCTTGTTCCAGTTCCG
>VXPN01000322.1 GCA_009839535.1 Boseongicola sp. SB0662_bin_57
GCTCGGGCTGCCGACCTCACCGACCCGTGAAATCAGTGCGAGGGCGGCCTGATGGTCACTTGCGTATATAATTCCCATTCCTTCCCTGTCACAAGGCCTGCGCCGGCGCTGCATCGGCGCATTCCGCTCCTGCTTCGACGAGATACGGGGAGTCGAACCAGTGTTCTTCGAGGTTCGGACTGCCGCCAATGCGGTCCACGACTGCGAAGAGGCCCGGCGCATGGAGGGGCGCCAGTACTCCGTGCCATGTTCCTCGGTGGAAGTTCACGCCCTGGCTAGGCGCGGCGACGAAGGCGCACGGCGTGCCCGGCACGCCGCCCTCATCGGGCGCGACCACAACCAGAAAGGGATGACCGGACATCGAGACGAATGCCTGGCTGCCGTCCGGATGCCGCTCGACAAGGGCAATTTCCACTGGCCATGCGACCGTCTCGCCCAGGAAGACGCTGATGCCGGCACGCCCGCCGGGCCCGAAGTCGAGGCGGGCACGGTCGTGGAACCGCCCGCAGCGGCCGCCATTGATGATCCTGTCAGGATCGCCCCTGGCTTCGAGAACATCGCCGAACGGCGCAAACGCCTCCGCCGTGAGCGGACGCGCAACGAGTGTCCCTCTCATGCGCCCAGCTTCTCCTGAAGCCTTAGCTCGGCGATCCGTTCGACCTGCCGGCAGGCTTCGGCGAACTCGGCGTCCCGGTCATTGTCGATGCGACGGCGGAACGCTTCCATGATCGATGCCTTGGTGTTGTCACGGACGGCGATGATGAAGGGAAAGCCGAACTTGGAGGTGTAGGCGTCGTTCAACTCCGTGAAAGCCGCCCGCTCGCGGTCGGTCAGCGCATCGAGACCGGCCGAGGCTTGCTCGGCGGCCGACTCGTCCGTCAGCCGCCTGGCCTGGGCCAGCTTGCCTGCAAGATCCGGATGCGCGGCGAGCACGTCAAGGCGCCTTTCCCTGGGCGCGGCACGGAAGACGCGCACCAACGCCGCATGAACGCCAATGGCACTGTCATGCGTCGGCCCGAGTTCGAGCGCATGTGCATCCCCGGCAATCCAGGGCGAATGCTCGAATGCCCCGCCGAATTCGGTCACGAAGGTCTCCCGGTCCATTTCCGAAGGCCGCGCCTTGTGCGCCGGGGGATGCTCCGCCGCCCAATGCTCGGCAATCTGGAGCCGGGTCGCGAACCAGACACCGTCGTGACTTCGGATGTGCTCCAGCACCCGGCGGAGCGCGCCCGCGCGGCTCGGGCGACCGATCAGCCGGCAATGAAGCCCGATCGACAGCATCTTCGGAACGCCGGCCCGACCTTCCTCGTAGAGAACGTCGAACGCGTCCGTCACCATCGCCTCGAAGTCGTTGCCGGTTGCAAACCCGGCCTGGATCGCGAACCGCATGTCATTGCAGTCCAGCGTGTAGGGCACGATCAACTGGTCCTTTCCGCCCGCACGGATCCAGTACGGCAGGTCGTCGGCGTAGCTGTCGGCGATGTAGGCGAACTCGCCTTCCGCCGCCGCCAGCTCGACCGTGTTCATGGAGCAGCGCCCCGTGTACCAGCCGCGCGGAGCATCTCCCGTCACCTCGGCATGAAGCCGGATCGCCTCGCGGATCTGCGCGCGCTCCTCCTCAATGGGCATGTCCTTGTGCTCGATCCATTTCAGGCCGTGGCTCGCGATCTCCCAGCCGGCCGCCTTCATCACCGCAACCTGCTCGGGCGCGCGGGCGAGTGCCGTCGCCACGCCGTAGACCGTGACCGGAACGTCCTTCAGGATTCCGTGGACCCGCCAGAATCCGGCGCGTGCGCCGTATTCGTAGATCGACTCCATGTTCCAGTGGCGTTGTCCCGGCCAAGGCTGGGCGCCGGTAACTTCCGAAAGGAACGCTTCCGAGGCCGGGTCGCCGTGGAGGATGCAGTTTTCGCCGCCCTCTTCGTAGTTTAGGACGATTTGCACGGCGATCTTCGCCCCGCCAGGCCAGTTGGCCTTGGGCGGCGATGCGCCGTAGCCGGTCATGTCACGAGGATAGCGTGTCACGGATGGCCTCCAGTTCCAAGGTTGATCACTTGTAAACCAAGACAAATGAATTGCATTTCAAAATATACATGAAGGAGCCTTCCGACAGGCGATTCCCGACCCGGCGGCGCCCGGAGCTACAGGATACTGGATTTCGGAGGAACTGATATGGCCGGATACCTCACCACACACGTGCTCGACACGGCACGCGGCTGCCCAGCCGAAGGGCTGAAAGTCGAACTCTTCAGGATCGAGGGCGACAAGCGCACGCACCTCAAGACACTCGTGACGAACAGTGACGGACGGACGGACGAGCAGATCCTGCCCGAGAGCAGCTTCGCGACCGGTGTCTACGAGCTCGTATTTCACGCGGGCGACTATCTCGACGCCGCAGAGGCGCCGTCCGAAACCCCGAGGTTCCTTGATGCCGTTCCGATCAGGTTCGGCATGTCCAAGGCTGCGCACTATCATGTGCCTCTGCTTCTCTCGCCTTTCGGCTACTCGACATACCGGGGCAGCTGAACCCTCTCTTCGGCATCGCGAACGATCGCGCCGATCCGTTCGATCATGAACTCCATGAAGAGACGTGTCTTCGGATCCTGCCCCCGACGATGCGTGAACAGGCAGGCCATCTGGATCGGTTCGGGCGGCGTCTTCGTCGCAACCGGCACAAGGCGACGCGACTTCAGGTGCCCAGCCACTTCGAAGATCGGTTTCAGGACGATCCCATGCCCGGCAAGCGCCCATTCGGTCAGCACGTCCCCGTCATCCGCCTCGCAGCGTCCCGACACCCGGAACCGTCTGGATCCCTCTGAAGTTCTCAGGCGCCACTGGAATTCGGTCGCGCCTGGAAACCGCAGGTTGAGGCATTCATGCCCGTCGGCAACGAGTTCATCCCCGCTCGATGGATGTCCACGCTTCTTGAGGTACTTGGGAGCAGCGCAGAGGACGCGCTCCACGTCAGCGAATTTTCGGATGCGGAGATTGCTGTCTTCGGGCCTGCCAAGGAAAAAGGCGAGATCGAGGCCCTCGGTCGTCAACTCAACCTTGCGATCGGTCAAGCGCAGCCGGACGCTCACGTCCGGATACAGCTTCAGGAAGTTCGGCACTTCGGGCGCGATCAGCCGTCGCCCGACTCCGAGTGGCGCGGCGACATAGAGAGAACCCCTGGGATTCTTCGTGATCTTGACCACCCGGGCTTCGGCGTTCTCGACCGACTCGAGAATCGCGCAGGCACCGCTGTAGAACGCCCTGCCCTGCTCGGTCGGCGCGAGGCTTCTGGTCGTGCGCTGGAACAGCCGGACGCTCAGATGCTCCTCAAGCTGCGAGATGCGCGACGACGTCACTGCCGGCGAAATCCTCAGATCGCGCCCGGCAGCTGACATGCTCCCCAGGTCGTAGACACGCACGAAGGTCCGGATATTGTCGAGATAGGACATTGTATTGGATTTTTTGATGCAGCATCACTTTTGAAACAAATACCAGAACAATGACATTCCGCCTAGTCTGCAATGGAACCGACGCATCGGGAGGCACGCCATGTACGATCTGGCCGCAATCTGGGACTGGGTGGCCTTCGCGGTCCGCTGGCTCCACGTCGTGACGGCGATCGCCTGGATCGGCTCATCGTTCTATTTCATCGCGCTCGATCTCGGGCTGAAAAAGGCGCCGAACCTGCCCGCGGGCGTGCATGGCGAGGAATGGCAGGTGCACGGGGGCGGCTTCTACCACATCCGGAAATACGTCGTCGCACCAGAGAACATGCCGGAGCACCTGGTCTGGTTCAAATGGGAGAGCTACTCGACGTGGCTGTCGGGCACTGCACTTCTCGTGATCATCTACTGGCTCGGAGGAGAGCTGTACCTGCTTGACCCAACCAAGGCCGACCTGTCGCTCTGGCAAGGCGTCCTGATCTCGGCCGCGTCGATCGGCGTGGGCTGGCTTGTTTATGACCTTCTCTGCAAGTCCAGGCTCGGCGATCACCCGACGGCGATGATGCTGGCTCTCTTCACGATGATCGTCGCGATGAGCTGGGGCCTCAACCAGCTCTTCACGGGCCGTGCCGCACTTTTGCATCTCGGGGCATTCACCGCGACGATCATGACTGCGAACGTCTTCTTCATCATCATTCCGAACCAGAAGATTGTGGTGAACGATCTGAAGGCAGGTCGCACGCCCGATCCGGAATACGGAAAGATCGCCAAACTCAGGTCAACGCACAACAACTATCTGACCCTGCCGGTCGTCTTCCTCATGCTCTCGATCCACTATCCGCTTGCCTTCGCGACGGAATACAGCTGGATCATCGCGAGCCTGGTGTTCCTGACCGGCGCCACCATCCGGCACTACTTCAACACGATGCATGCGACGGGATCGGGGCCGCATTGGACCTGGGCGGCCACCGCCATTCTCCTTGTCATCATGGCCTGGCTTTCCGTGGCGCCGATGCTCGACAGTTACGAAGACGCCGAAGCGCGCAGCCTCACCCCCCAAGAGCGGGAGTTCGCCTCGGCCGACGGGTTTGGCGACGCCTACGACGTGGTGCTTGGCAACTGCTCGATGTGTCACGCGCGCGAGCCGGTGTGGGAGGGCATGCACTGGCCTCCCAACGGCGTCGTGCTGGAAACGGAATCCGATGTCGCGCGCCACGCAAGGCAGATCTTCCTTCAGGCGGGCGCAACCCACGCCATGCCGCCGCCAAACGCGGTTTCAACCATGGACGAAGACAGCCGAGCCGCCATCATTGCCTGGTACCGTAGCGCGACGAGCGGCAGCGATTGAGGTTCGTGATTGCGCCTCGGCTCTGCAGGATGCCAGGTACACTTCGCTCTTGCCGCTCTGCCTGCACCCTCATGCCGTTCTGTTCGCTTCAAGGCGGGCGTCGACGATCTCCACGGTCTGGTCCACGGCCGCATTCTCAAGGCCGAACGTCCTGCCGATTGCCTGAACAAGCTTGTCCACACGTTCGATATGCGGTGCGCCTGCAAATGCTGCCCGTGCGGCCGACGACGGCTTCAGAAGGCTCTCCGCCGCCTTGGCGTACTTCTCGAACGGCACATGATCCTCCGGGCTGGCGCCAAACCGTGCCGCCACGGAATCCACCCATTCATAGATCTCCCGGGACAGCTCGATGTCGGAATGCACCGCATCCTTGATCGACCGTGGCGCTTCCGGCGTTATCGCCCTGTAATTCCCGGTCAGGAGCATCGACCACTTGGCGAAGGGCACGAACAGGGAGTCGTGCACGCGCAGCTTCACGGGCACGTCCAGACCTTGCAGCCTGACGGAGGCGATGTCTTCGGCCAACCGGTTCAGGATGACGTTGTGCGCGTCCGACGCGAAAGTTGCCGCCTTGAAGTTTGTCGGCAAGCCAACGTGCAGGAAGTTCAGGCCTTCCTCGGGCGGGCGGAACGCCTGCGGATCCGGACTGCACAGGGTCACGCAGTCAGGGTTGAATTCATCCCAAACCTTGGGCTCGGTGTAGCAATGCCCCAACGATGCCGTGTCCAGCCCGGATATGCGCCGGAGGTAGGCCAGCGGCGGCATGTTCATGATCGAAAGGCACGGTTTCTCGGCTTCTGCAATCCGGTTCATCAACTCCCAGACCGGCGCTGCGCGAAACTGCGGCTCCTGCATGGCCAGCCCCACAAGATCGCATTCGGCCGGGTCCACTTCGTCCGGGGTCTTGGCATCCAGGCGTCCGGGCTGCTCTCCAGACCGAATCAGGCGCGGCTCGCTTTCACCCTTCAAGGTGATCCTGACGATCGTGCCCGCCGTGTTGATCAGCTCCGCCTCTTCCGGCAGGCAGACGAGCGTGACGTCGTGACCGGCCATCAACAACTTGGTTGACAGCAGCGACCCGTAAGACGCTCCGAGAATTACGATACGACAAGCCACCATGATCTCCTCTCTTGTTCGCTTGGGACAGTAACCATGAGGCCGCACTCAACATCAACCAGATCGTCTTCCCGAACGATCCGCACGTGCCATTGCATGCCGCCGACGGATCTCGTTTCCGGGTCAGCCCAAAGCTGCGCTTCCACCCGGAATGCACCTTCGCCGAGCCACGAACCTGATGCCAACCAGAACCACCGGTCTTGAATCCAGCACAGCGATCTCAAGGAACGAATTGCGCAACGGCACGACTGGAAGTCCCTTCCCGAGTGTCGATCTGTCCCGCGATACGTGCAGTTCTGGCGTCAGGGCCGGTTGGAAACGCCGACTCCGATCCACGGCGGCCGTCGTCTCCAGGTCCCTTGGCGCCACGCGCACCTAAGGCTCCGCGAACACGTCGTCGAACATCTCCCGCAGCGTGTTCTTCTGGACCTTGCCCATTGTGTTGCGCGGCAGTTCGCCCATGAAGAAGATCGCCTTGGGCTGCTTGAACTTCGCCAACCGGTCCCGCAGCGACGACTGAATGCCCTCAGCTTGCAGCGCGCTGCCAGGCTCGCGCACGACTATTGCCACAACCCCCTCGCCGAAATCCGGATGCGGTACGCCAATGACCGCGGACTCCGCGACCCCCTCCAGCCCGTCGATCTCCCCTTCGACCTCTTTCGGGTAGACGTTGTACCCGCCTGAGATCACCAGATCCTTGGCGCGTCCGACGATGGTGATGTAGCCGTCCGCATCAACCCGCGCCATGTCACCGGTGACAAAGAATCCGTCCTCGCGAAACTCGTCCGCGGTCTTCTCCGGCATCCGCCAATATCCCTTGAACACGTTGGGCCCGCGAACCTCCAGGATGCCGATCTCGCCCCGCGGCACCTCGACGCCGGATTCTGCATCGACAATGCGCACTTCGACTCCTGGCAACGGAAAGCCGACCGTGCCGGCCCGACGGTCGCCGTCGTAAGGGTTCGACGTGCTCATCGTCGTTTCGCTCATGCCATAGCGTTCAAGAATGCGGTGACCTGTACGCGCCTCGAATGCCCGATGGGTTTCGGCCAGCAGAGGCGCAGATCCCGAAATGAAGAGCCGCATGTGCGCCGTCGCTTCACGCGTGAGGCGTGCATCGCCCAGGAGTCGCGTGTAAAAGGTCGGCACTCCCATCATCGCGGTGGCCCGCGGCAACTGCGCCAACACCGTGTCGACGTCGAACTTCGGCAGAAAGATCATCCGCCCACCGACTCGCAGCAGCACGTTCGTCGCCACGAACAGCCCGTGCGCGTGAAATATCGGCAGGGCATGAAGCAAGGTGTCCGCTGCTGCAAAACGCCAGGTCCGGACGAGGGCGTCGGCGTTCGACAAGAGGTTGTCATGGCTCAGCATGGCGCCTTTCGAACGCCCGGTCGTGCCCGAGGTGTAGAGGATCGCGGCCAGGTCGTCGGCGCGGCGCGTGACAGTTGCGAAGTCCTCGGGCATCTCTGCCGCACGCTCAACCAGCGTGCCAGTCGCTGCTCCGTCGAGCGTCAACAGGGTTATGCCCCTGGCTTCTGCCACGGGTCGCAATTCTGCTTCGGCGACAGGTGTGCAGACCGCAACGCGCGGCTCCGCGTCGCCGAGAAAGTAGTCGAGCTCAGCAATCGTGTACGCCGTGTTGAGCGGCAGAAACAGCGCGCCGGCACGCAGGCAGGCGAGGTAGAGCGCCAGCGCCTCGGGCGACTTCTCCGCCTGCATCGCCACGCGGTCGCCGGGCTGCAGCCCGGCCTCCACGAGCACGTTGGCGATCCGGCCGGACAGCCGGTACAAGGCGTCGCCGGGCATTTCGCTGCCGTCGGGCCGGATAAGGACCGCGTCCCCACGCGCCTGAAGCGGCACAACCAGTGCGTCTGCGAGCGGGTTCATCCCGACACCCCCTTCCAAAGCATGTAGGCCGCTCCGATGCCGACGAAGGTCTCCAGGACAAGCGTATGCACCCGAATCGAGGTCCGCCGCACGATCCAGCGCCCGACCGCGTGGCCAGGGATGGTGCACAGCCCCAGTGCCACGCCCATTGCAGCCAGTTCCGCCGTCAGGAGCGGCGACAGGCCGAAAGCGACGGTCTTGGTGACATTCAGCATCACCCCGCTTACCGCCACCGTCGCCAAAAGCGTTTCACCCACGATCCCCGCTCCCAGCATGAAGGGAGCAAGGATCATTCCAGCACCAAAGCTGGTGCCCGAAACGAACCCGTAAGGCACTGCCACGACCGCGATGGCCCTGCGCGGCACCGCGATGCTCTTGCCGGCCAGGTAGCGCCTGAGCGGCAGCGTCACGAGCAGGAACGTCCCCAGGAACAACGCCACGGCCCGTTCGGAAAGTTCGACATAGAACAGGACGCCCAGCACGATGAATGGCAACCCGAAGCACATCAGCATGCGAAACGCGCCCCAGTCCACCGCCTTGCGGAAGAGCCAGGCCCGTGAGGCATGGCTGATCATCATGGCGGTCGCCACCACCGGCACGGTTTCCTTGACCCCCAGGACCGGCGCCACGGCGATTGCCATCAACAACGCTCCGGCAAACCCGCCGACGCTGTGCAGCATCGCGGTGCCAAAGGCCGCAGCCGCCAAGTAGGCGAATAGAAAGATACCGTATTCCACGCCGTCAGCGGCCCTTGAAGTCAGGTTTCCGTTTTTCCATGAAGGCCTTGCGCCCCTCGACATAGTCTTTCGACGCGAAACAGTCGGCGACCATTTCGTTGCAACGCGCCAGATCGCGCGCCGACGGGTCGGCGTGCATCACCTGGGTCGCGATGTACTTCATGGCCCGAATGGTCAGCGGCGCGTTACCGGCGATGGTATCGGCCAGCGCCGCCGCCCGTTCTTCCAGGACATCCTCGGCCACGACCTCCTGGACAAGCCCGATCCGCAGCGCCGTCTCTGCATCGATCGACTTGGCGGTGAACATCAGCTGCTTGGCAGCGGCGGCGCCCACGGCATTGACCAGTCTCCGGATCGCATCAAAGGGATAGCCCAGCGCCAGCTTCGCCGCGGGCATGGCAAAGCGCGACTTGGCCGAGGCGATGCGGATGTCGGCGCATGCCGCCAGGTTCAGCCCGCCGCCAATGCAATGACCGTTGATCATGGCTATTGTGGGCTTCGGATAGTTTTCGATCGCGTCATAGACCGCCCTGAGCCGGGCGTCGTAACGCTCCGTCGCCTCTTTCGAGCCGCGCTCCTTCTCGAACTTCGAGATGTCAGCGCCCGACACAAAGGCCTTGCCTCCGGCGCCGGAAAGGATCGTTACGCGCACGGCATCATCCTCGGCGAAGGTCGAGAGCGCCTGCTCCACGGCATCCCACATTTCCAGCGAGACGGCATTGTGCCGTTCGGGGTTGTTGAAGATCACGTGCCCGGCCGCACCCTCGATGCGGGTGAGGATCTTGTCGGTCGGCCGGGCAGGCGCAGTGTCAGCGGTCATTTTGCGGTTCCTTGTCTTGCCGTCACACGACGGACTGTTCCTGAAGCGTGGCAATGTCACCTGCATCGACCCCAAGCTCTTCCAGGATCTCCGCCGTGTGTTGGCCGCGCGTCGGCGGTGAGGTTTCAAGGGTGCTTGGAGTGCGGCTCAGCTGGAATGGCTGGGCCAATGCGCGAGTCTCGCCGAACGGTTCGGTTTCCAGCGGTTGGGCGATGCCCAGATGCCGGACCTGCGGATCGTCGAACATCTCGTCGATGCGGTAGATCGGGCCGCAGGGCACGCCAGCCTCGGTCAGAAGGTCAACCCACTCGGCGCTGGTCCTTTCCTTGACGATCTCGCCAATCGCCGAATTCAGCTCGTCGCGCCGTGCCTTGCGCTTGCCGTTGGTCGCAAGGCCCTCGTCCTCGACCCAGTCCGGCCGATCGAGAGCGCCGCAAAGCCGTCGCCATATCTGATCGCCCGCCACGGCGATGTTGATTGCTCCGTCCTTGGTCAGATAGCGGTTGGTCGGCACGCTCGTCGGGTGCTCGTTGCCTGCTTGCGGCGCGACCTCGCCCTGCATCAGCCAGCGCGCAGCCTGAAAGTCCAGCATGAAGATCTGCGACTCCAGGAGCGACGTGGACAGCCACTGGCCTTCGTTCGATTTCTCGCGCTCGATCAGCGCTGTCAGGATGCCGAGCGCCGCGAAGAGACCTGCCGACAGGTCGGCAATCGGGATGCCAACCCGCATTGGTCCGCCGTCGGGATCGCCGGTGATCGACATCAGGCCGCCCATGCCCTGGGCGATCTGGTCGAAGCCCGGACGCTTTGCGTAAGGCCCGGAGTGGCCGAAACCCGAAATGCTGGCGAGGATGATCTTCGGGTTGATCGTCTTCAGGCTCTCGTAGTCGAACCCCAACCGGTCCTTCACGTCGGGACGGAAGTTCTCAACCACCACGTCCGCCGTCGCGGCCAGCTTGCGGAACAGCTCCATGCCCTTGGGGTCCTTCAGGTTCAGCGTCAAAGAACGGCGATTGCGCTGCAGGTTCTGCCAGTCGGCAGTGTTCCGGCCCGCACCCAAGGCGCCGTCGGCCTCGAGCGAGGCAGGCTGTTCGATCTTGATGACGTCAGCACCCCAGTCGGCAAGCTGGCGCACGGCCGTCGGACCCGAGCGAACACGCGTCAGGTCAAGCACACGAATATGCGAAAGCGCGGACGATGCGGGCTGATGTGGCATGTCGATCTCCTGTCAAGCGCGGAACCGGGCCAGGTTGCCCGGTCGGTCGGCGGTGAATGCGGCGGCGCAGAACGCGTGAAGCTGGTCGGCCAGCGTCTCTGGCCAGGCCCCGAATTCCGCGTTGGCGCGGAACTTTGCCTCGAGCTCGGCGTCGCTCAGAGGATCGCTGCGACCGCCGCGCAGGCAGGGCTGCACCGCATTCAATTCCGTTCCGTCCCGCAACCGGACGGTGATCGCGCCCACGTAGTTGTCGGGGTACGAGTCATTGGGGTCGACCTCGTAGCGAACCTTCGCGGCAGTCTGCAACAACCTTGGGTCGCGAATCGTCTCGCTGGTGAATTCGTCAAGCCCGGCTGCGCCGCGCACGAGCCCCAAGGCGATGCAGTAAGGCACGCTGAACTTGGCGGAATAGGGCGTCGAGGGAGCGGCCTTTTCCGCCTTCGGTTCCCACAGCCGGTGCAAGATCGCTTCGGCCGTCGGCACCACGATCTCGTCGACCGCTTCATGGTCGGGCACTTGCGCCCGTAGCTTGATCGCGGCGTCGATGAATGGCTGGGCCATGGTTCCGCAGGCGTACGGCTTGAACGCCAGGCCTTCCAGTTCCCAGGATTCGCCCAGCCCCTTCGTCAGCCGCCCGAAATCGCGCGGGATTTCCGGGTGGGCAAAGGCCGTGAAGAAGCCGTGCTCCCCTTCGAGCACAGTGCGCGGTCCGGTGAAACCGCGCTCGGCCAGCGCGGAGGCGCGGATGCCGGATTGCGCCGCCCAGCCCGGATGCAGCCGCTTGGTCGAGGTGCCCTCGGCCAGATACTCGATGATTCCCGACGCCATCGAACCAGCGATGCCCATGGCGCACGCCGTCTGCCGCGGGATCAGCCGCTTTGCAGTGGCAACGCCAAATGCCGCCGCCAAGGCCCCGACCACGGCAGTGGGGTGGAATGCCGCGCGATGGATCGCCGTCGGTGCCACGACAGCCATGCGGCAGGCCAATTCTCCCCCCGCCGCGAGTCCGCGCAGGAGATCCTCGCCCGAAAGCCCATCGCGCTCGGCCACCGCCAGAAGCGCCGGAACCAGGACGGCACCGACGTGCACCGGCGTGCCTTCAAACGTGTCGTCGAAGTCCTCGCCGTGCACGGCAATGCCCGAAAGCAGCGCCGCATCACCGGCACTGAAGCCGCCGACGTGCCCGATGGCGGTGCATGCGCCTGCTGCCTCGACGCTGTCGCGGGCAGCGGCGACATAGTCCATGTTCCGCGCCGCAACCATGAGTCCCCCGGCATCCAGCATCGCCCGGCGCAGCGCCGCCGCAACGCCGCCCGGGATCTTCGAGGCGGTCAGGTCATTGCCCCAGCCAGCGAGTGTTTCCGCGATTGCTGCCATCGGAACGGATCAGCCGAGATAGCCGCCGCCGTTGACATGAATTGTCTGGCCGGTGGTGTAGGCGGCATTGGGGTGACAAAGGCACACGACGACGTGCGCAACTTCCGCCGCCGTGCCATGTCGGCCCAAGAGGTTTGGATGGCCACCGTGTGGCGAGGCACCCGCCGAGGCACCCCGCACGGTATCGATCATTCCAGGCACGACAATGTTAGACGTCACGTTGTCGTCGGCAAGTTCCGTGGCCAATGCTCTCGTCACGCCGACCATCGCCATTTTCGAGGCCGCGACATGCACCCGACCCTTCGAGCCGCGATGTGCCGACAAACCGCCAATGTTGACGATCCTGCCCCACCCGGAGGCCGCCATGTGCGGCGCGGCGGCCTGCGCGCAAAGCACAGGCGCCTCGACATTGGTGCGCATGATCGACTGGAACTTCTCCAACGGAATGTCGACCAGCGCATCATTGCCGCGGATTGCCGCGTTGTTAACCAGTATGTTGAGCGTGCCGAACGCCTCCAGCGCGGTTTGCACGAGCGTCCTCGCACCCGCCGGATCGGTCAGGTCGCCGACCCAGGTTGCCGCTTCCGCACCTTCGGCGCGAACCAGTCCGGCGGTTTCCTCAGCGCCGGAGCGGTTCGCGGCCGCATGCGTCACCACGTTCGCGCCCATCCGCGCCAACTGCAGGCAGGTCTCACGACCGATGTTCATTGCCGAACCGGTGACGATCGCAACGGCGCCGTCAAGCGGTCTGCCCATGGTGTCCATCTACTCCCCTTCCTTGGTCGCCATCAGCAGGTTTCGGTCGCGCCGAGCCTTGATCGCGCTCCTGACAGGACCCGCCAGGGACAGAATCGTCAGGCCGAAGAACAGCAGCACCAGCGGGCGCTCCATCATTGAGAGGATCGAGTTGTCGTGGATGATCATCGCCTTCGAAAAGTTCTCTTCCACGATCGGGCCGAGTACCAGCCCCATGATCAGTGGCGCCGGCCCGAAGCCGATACGCAGCATGAAGTAGCCGACAATCCCTGCGATCGCCATCACCCAGATGTCGAAGAAGGAGGAAGAATGCGCATACGACCCGATGATCGCGAACACCAGCACCGAAGGCCATAGGATCGTGCGCGGAATCAGCGTAAGCTGGCTGAACAGCTTGGCGCCGGCGATCCCGATGGCCATGAACGCCAGGTTGGCGATCAGCATGGCTGCGAAGATCGCGTAGAGAAACTGGGGCTGGTTCTCCAGAAGGTAGGGTCCCGGCTTCAGCCCGTGCATGACCATCGCGCCAAGAATCAACGCCGTCGAAACCGATCCTGGGATGCCCAAGGCCAAGGTTGGCACCATCGCGCCTCCGGTGGCTGCGTTGTTCGCGGCTTCGGGCCCGGCGATTCCCTCGGGTATGCCGGTTCCGAATTCCTCCTTGCGGTCCGACCAACGCCGCGCCTCGTTGTAGCCCATGATGGCCGCAACGGTTGCGCCTTCGGCTGGAAGGATGCCGATGAAGGTTCCAAGACCGCTGGAGCGCAGGACCGTGTACTTGATTCGCTGAAAGTCCTCGCGACTTGGCAGCTTCATCACGTTGGCGCGAACGCGTTCAAAGACGGTTTCGCCGACCCGGGACTGCTTCAGGAGCTCCGCAACCGCGAAGAGGCCGATCAGGACCGGCACGAACGGCAACCCGTCATAGAGCTCGTTGACGCCGAACGTGAAGCGCTCGACACCGGTGGTCAGGTGAATGCCGATGGTCGAGAGAAGCACGCCCACGAGGCCGGCGATCAGGTTGCGGATGGACGACTTGCCGCTGATCGAGGCCAGCATGGACAGGGCGAAGAGCGCCAGCGCAAAGTACTCCGCCGAGGTGAACGTGATGGCGATCCTGGCCAGCAGGGGCGCCGCCAGGAGCAGGATCAGCAAGCTCAGAATGCCGCCCGTGACGCTGGAGATCGTTGCCAGTCCAAGGGCACGGCCGGCTTCGCCGCGCTTGGCCATCGGGTAGCCGTCAAGCGCGGTGGCCGCAGCCGGCGGCGCTCCCGGCGCATTGATCAGGATCGCCGTGATCGAGCCGCCGAACGTGCCTGCACAATAGAGTCCGGCCAGCATCGCGATGGCGGCGATCGGCGTCATAGGTATGGTGAACGGGATCAGGAGCGCGATCGCCATTGGCGATGACAGCCCGGGCAAGGCACCCACGAGCACGCCGATGATCACGCCGATCAGGATGACGCCGATGATCGCCGGGTCGGCGACCATCCCGAAACCGGTCAGCATCAGGTCCATGTCCGCCTCCCTAGCGCAGCGTCAGCCCGAACACGCCGGGCTCGAAGTAGACGCTGAGAACGATCGAGAACAGGTACGTGACGATCCCGGTGAAGATCGCGGCATATGGAATGATCAGCAGCCAGCGCCGCTCGCCCCACAGCAGCGGCAGGCCGACGGCAGCAACGACAATCGTCAGGATCGTGCCGATCCATTCACCGATGCCGACAAGGATCAGCAAGCATCCCATCGTCACGACGGTCGACGCCCCGATGGGTGCTCTTCGCGACTTGCGGATCAGTGGCCAACGGTCCACTTCAAGCCGGTGCTCGAACGGCAGCAGCAGGGCAAGCACGCCGATGGCGATCAGCAGCAGGCGCGGGAAATGCTCTGGCAGGACGTTCTCGCCGAGAAACAGTCCCGGCTCCGGAAAGCCGGCGGACACCCAGTAGAGCAGCCCGCAGAGCGCGATCAAAACCAGGGCCAGAACGGTGTCCGGGCCGTCGATCAGCCCCCTTGGCCCGCCTTGCAAGCCAGCTTCGCGCGCATCCTTTCCGCCCGTGTCATGGTTCATCACGTCCCCCGATCGTCCTTGTGTCTTGGCTGCGGGGCCGGCCCCGGATGGAGCCGGCCGCGCCTTGCGCCGCCTCTTGGGCGACGGCCTAGTTGGCCAGTTTCTTCAGCGCTTCGGCGGCCGTCTCGTATTCCGCCTTCAGCTGCTTGTCCCACACTTCCCAGCCTGCAGGCGAGGTTTCGGGATCGAGGCCCGCGCTCATGAGATAGTTGGCGAACGTCGAGTGCTTCATCGCCTTGACCAGCGCCTCCGAAAGCTTCTCGATGATCTCGGGTGGCGTGCCTGCACGCACCGCATAGCCTCGCGTCGTCGAGGTCTTGACCGGATAGCCCAGTTCGAAGGTCGTCGGAACGTCCGGGTAGTCAGCCAGCCGCTCTTCGGCCATCACGGCCAGCGGACGGACCGATCCGTCGGCGATCATCTGGCCGGCCTCCGAGACGTTCGGGAGCGTTGCGTCGATCTCGCCGGACAGGAGGGCCTGAAGCATCTGCAGGCCCGAGCCGAATGAAATGGGCTTGTACTTCATGTCTGCCGCATCCGAAAACTTGGCCAAGCCAATGTGTTCGGTGCCGCCAATGTTGGCAACGCCCCAGTTCAGTCCACGCTCCTTTCCAAGCACGACGAGCTGCTCGAGCGAAGCTACATCGCTGTCGCTTCTTACAGTGATGAAGGTCGGATCATCCATTGCGCGGGCAATGCCAACGATATCGTCGATCTTCATCGGCGACTTGCCCTGCGCGATCGTGTACAGATGCGTCTGGGTCAAGGCCATGATCGTGTAGCCATCGGCGGGTCTTGAAAGCACGTACTCCTGCGCCGCGGCACCCGAGCCGCCGCGCTTGGAGACCACATACATGTCGGTCTCAAGATTGCGGCGCGAGCGAATCATCATCATGCGCGCCGTCGTGTCGGTGCCGCCGCCATAGCTTGAATGGATCACAACCTCGATCGGCTTGGACGGGAAATCGTCCTGCGCCTGTACCGCGAACGGTGCTGCAACAAACGCGGCAGCCAGTGCCAAACTGCGTGTAATTCTCATTGGTTCCTCCCAATTCGGTCCAGAGCGACCAAGCGCTACGCAAGGAAGCGACTTGACCTGCGGGTCACTGTTAGCTGATAATGGGTGTAGTGGCAATAGCTACTACACTTTCTCACGCTGATGCGGCAAGATGCGCCGCGTGGCAAGTGAAGCCGTCGCAATGAACCAGCATTTGAACACAGAAACGCTGACGCTCCTGAGCAACATAAAGGGCCTCGGCTTCACCGACTACGAGGCCCGGGTCTATCTGGCGCTGCTCGCGAAGTCGCCGGCCACGGCGTACGAGGTCTCGAACGGGTCCGGCGTGCCGCGCCCCAACACCTATTCCGCGTTGAACGCGCTGGCCACACGCAAGGCGATCATGCCTGTCAGCACAAACCCGGTGCGATACGTGCCCCAGCCCCCGGATGTGCTGTTCCGGACGATCGCTGCCAGGACCAGCGAGCTGTGCGAAAGCGTAGCGAACCAACTGTCGGAAATGACCGTCGATCCTGGCGAGCGCTTTGTCTGGAATCTCAGCGGCGAAAAGGAGGTCCATGCGAAGGTCGACGAGATGATCGCCAATTCGAGGACCTCGATCTGGTTCAAGGCGGATGCCGAAATCCTGCGCCGGCACGTCGCGGCGCTGCGCGAGGCGGTGACCGGACGGCGCGTCCGGCTCCTGATCATTCTCTACGGCGACGACCCGGACGAGTTTCGCTTCAACGACCTCTGCGAGGTCTACGAGCATGAGGGGACGGGGTTCCCCATGGGCTTTGCCGACAACCATTTCACGCTTACCGCAGACCACCGTGAGATGCTGACGGCCAACTGCGAGGAAACGGTGACGGCATCGCACACCGAGAGCCACGCAATCGTCAAGATGGCGATTTCTCTGCTGCGCCACGACTACTACATGGCGGAGATATTCCGGGTCTTTCGCAAGGAAATCGATCTTGAGTTCGGCCCGAACCTGCGACAGCTGCGGCAACACAGCTACACCCCGGATCAATATGCGCTTTTCGAGGAACGCCAAAAGGAGCAGGCCAGTTCCAGAAGTGTCCAGGCCCCGGCCCGGACCCGTTGACTTTCGGCTCTGCGGCCCTGAACGGATCGTGGCGACCCGCAGGCCGCCTCACGAACACCGCGAAATGCTGGCGAAGCCTTCATCGTGACCAAAGGCGGCCCTGCGATGGCGCGGCGTCTGCCGCAAGGAGAGGGAGGTCGGGAGGAATCCGTGGTATCGGGCTGCCCGTGATGCCGTCGCCCGTTCGGATGAGCCGCCAGCGGATCACCATCGGCCATCGAGTGCCCGATCCGGCGGAACCGCATCCAGAAACGCCTTCAGAACTGACGACGGGTTCTTGCTTGGCGCCGAGTGGTCCTGCCCCGGCAGTACGTGGGACTGCACGAAGCCCACGCTGCCGACAAGTTTCGAGCTTGCCTGCAGGAACGGCAGCGTCCCGTCCCCGGCTATCTGGTGCACGCCGAATTCAGGTCTCTTGTAGTTCCGGGGAACAAAGAGGCAGTCACGATGCACCGCCTCCATCTCTCGCAGGGTGACCGGCATGTGCCCCACGCGCGCCTTCCAGCGCGTCTCGTCCCGTTTCAGTTCCTCGATGTCTTGCGAAGACCGCCTGTGAAACAGGCGCGAATGGAGAGCGGTTGCCGCCTCGGCTCCATCGGTCTCCATGGCGTCTCGAACACGCGACAGGCCGTCGGCAAACTCCGGGTCCACGCGGTCGGTTGCCGGTGGCTCCCACAACACCATCGCGGCAAGATCCGGAGGATTTCGCAGAAGTTCCAGCGCGATGCGCGCGCCCATTGACAGGCCGAAGACGACTGGCCTGTCCGCCGCGACCGCAATCACCGCGCGCAAGTCGTCGGCCTCGGCCAGGAAATCGTACGCCCCGGTATCTTCACTCTCACCTCGTCCACGACGGTCGTAGCGCGTGACGGCATGGGTCTCCTCGAGGCTTGCCCGCAGAGCCGGAGTCGATGTCCTGTCGCCGCTTGCGCCATGCACGAGAATCAGCGGCGCACCGCTTCCGCCAGTCTCGTGTGCGATTCGCGTGCCGTCCGGCGAGATCGCGAAATCAGCCATCTTCGCCATATTTGGCTGCCAGGAACCTGTGGAACTTGTCGGTGATCGACAGCCAGGCCCGCCACTCCACTTCCGTCAGTTCCCCAATCATCTCAAGTTCCCGGCCAAGCATGAATGCGGCGACCTGATCGGCAACGACCGCACCCGCTTCGGTCAGGTTGACGACGGCGACCCTTCGGTCCGTGGCGTCCGGGAGACGCCGGACCAGCCCGCGCCTCTCCAGCCTGGCCACTGACCGTGAAACCGTCCCGCGATCCATCAGCGCGGCCTCCGCAATGCGAATCGATGGCTGCGGACCGCCTCGCTGCAACACGAAGAGAAGGCGCCATTCATCGACCGAAACACGCAGTCGCTCGGCCTCGGCATCCCGGCCGCGACGCATCAGCCTGTTGTGCCGCGACAGCCGATAGGAACTCAGTTCGGTGATGCCTATGTCGTCGGCGCGGACGGGCTTTCGCCTTGCCGGAACTGCCTTGTTCGCTGTTTCCTGCACTTTGCTTGCCCCTGGCAAGGGGGGGATCGCCCCCCTGCCAGTTGCAGTATCACTTGATGTCCGGAACTTCCAATCCACGTTCCTCATAGTACCTTGCCGCACCCGGATGGACCGGAAGATTCGTGAAGTTCGCGAAGTTCTGGATCTCAATTCCGTTCGCCCACGCGGCAACGGACTGGAGATCGCCGAGGTTTTCCCAGAACGCCTTGGTGATCGAATATGCCACGTCATCGGGGACATGGACAGGAATGCCAACGCCGGTCCAGTCATTCCAGGTCGTGACAGGTTCCTCATTCGCCTGATTCGGACCGTAGGCGTCAGGCGCAACTTCGGTCAGGCTTCGGCCGGGAATGTTCGTCTGACGCTGGACCTCTTCGTTCTGCAGATCGGCCTCGCTGATTCCGATGAGTCGGATTGGGTCCACTGATGCCGCCTGCTGGATGCCAGGATTGCCCACAGGGACCGGGCGGAACCAGGTGTCGATCTGGCCATCCTGGAAGGCTTGGAACGCTGATCCGAAATCGAGCGAGACGAGAGTGTAGTCCTCGTCCGGCTCCATGCCGGTGATCGCTCGTGTAAGATCCTGCATCATGCGCGAAACCGCGGCCCCGCGAGGCCCGAAGAACACGTTCTTGCCTCTCAGATCCTCAAGCGACCGGATCCCGCTCTTCTCCCATACGACGAGTTGGAAGGTGCCGCCAGGATACATTGCCATTGTGCGCAACTTGCCGAACAGCTCCTCGTTGCCGGGGATGTCCTTGTACATGGCCCTGCCGTTCTTGAGCAGCGACGCGATGAACGGAACGATGAGATGAAGGTCCGCCTCGCCTTTCGCACCCTGCAGGAGCGCCTTCGTGCCTGGCTGGTTGCCGGACAGCTCGATCTGGATGTTCGGATCCACGCGGCCAACGACATTCGAGATGTATGTCATCACCTGCGCGGACGAGCCGGTCGGACTTCCGTGAGTCGCCCGGAGGCGAATGGTCTCGGCTGAAACGGCGCCGGCCAGCAAAGCGGCCGCAAGTGACAGTCCAGCCGCCTGAATGATCCTGTTCATTGGTTTTCCTCCCTTGCGAAGACTGACTAGGTTTCAGGTCGCTGGCCATGGTCAACAATTTTGTTGGTTTTGCAACTAAAATCTACTAAGCATCAAAGACATGCCCCATGCCCCGGACCGCCCCCGGGAAACGCAAGCCAAGGAAGGCAATGGATATCCACAAGAAGCTGGCAGCCGTCGCGGCGGTGGCAATTTCCCTGACCTCCCTGTACGTCGCAGGCATCCGGCTGATCGATCCGCTGCTTCTGCGACCAACGGTCTTTGGACTTGCCGTGGTGGCCGGCATCCTGAACTGGCCGCTGGCGGAGGAATTCAATGCGCGGGGCGCCAAGGGCGCCCTTCTGTGGGCGGTCGACGCAGGCCTTCTGGCCGGAACCATCCTCGCCTGCATTCGATACATCCAGATCAGCGAGGCATTCGAGGAAGGCTTCATGTTCCTGGACATGCGCGACATCGGACTTGGATTGCTCGCCATGCTGACCGCGATGGAGCTCACCAGACGAGTGCTCGGCTGGACGATTGTCGTCATTTGCGGGCTCGCCCTGATCTACATGGTTTTCGGAGAGTACCTGCCGGGCGTGCTTGGAAATGCCGGATATTCGCTCGAGCAGGTCGTGTCGGATCTTTGGCTGTCGACGACCGGCACTTTGGGGACCGCGTTCGGCGTTCTGACGACGCTGGTGATCGTCTACATCGTCTTCGGTTCGATCATCACGAAGTCGGGGGCGGGTGACGCCCTGATCAAGATCGCCATGGCGCTTGCAGGCGGCACCCGCGGCGGCGCAGCGCACGGAGCCGTCGGCGCCTCGGCCATGTTCGGGTCGATTTCGGGCAGCACGGTCGCCAACGTGGTCGGAACCGGCACCTTCACGATCCCGCTCATCAAGCGCCAAGGATTCTCGGGCCGATTCGCCGGCGCAACTGAAGCGGCTGCGTCAACTGGCGGGACCTTCACGCCGCCGGTGATGGGCTCGGCAGCCTTCCTGATGGCAGACCTGACCGGCACCCCCTACCTGACCGTGGCCATTGCCGCCGCCGTCCCGGCCGCGCTCTTCTACATCAGCCTCTTTCTGGCGGTTGAGCTCGAAGCGCGCCGTACCAGGATCAGGCCGGTTGCGGAATCCGACCGCGTGCGCCTGACTGGGCGGGACTGGCTGAATGGCCTCATGTTCCTGTTGCCGATCCTGACCATCCTTGGCGTCCTGATAGCCGGCCGTTCTGCGGCTTTTGCAGGCGTCGTGTCAATTCTCGTTACCGTCGCCACTGCATTCGCGCTCAATCCGGAGCTTCGTGCCAAGCCGCTGCCCCTCCTGGAAGGGCTGGTGGCAGGCGGAATCAACTCCGTCCGCATTCTTGCAATAATCGCCTGCATCGGCGTCTTCGTCGGGGTCGTGAACTCCACGGGACTTGGCGTGAAGCTTGCGCAGATCATTGGCGGTCTCGGGCGAGAGCAGCTGTTCCTGTCGCTTGCGGTCGCGGCGCTGGCAACCACGGTTCTGAGCATGGGCATGCCTACCACGCCTGCCTACCTGATCGTTGTCCTGACGATGGGCCCGGCGCTCCTGAAGCTCGATGCGCAAGTCCTGCCGATGCACATGTTCATCCTGTACTACGCGGCGCTTGGCGCGGTGACACCGCCAGTCGCCGGCGGGAGCTACACGGCAGCACCGATTGCAGGCGCCGACCCGGTCCTGCTGAGCTTCACAGCCTTTCGACTGACGATCGTCGGGTACATCTTCCCGTTCGTCTTCATCTTCTCTCCGGAGATCTTCCTGGTCGTCGGCGACCCTGCATGGTCCGAAATCGCCTCCGTGACCCTGCGTTCGGTCTTCGCGGTGATCCTGATCACTCTCGGACTTGGCGCCGTCGGACGATCGGCTGCCGTGCTGCCATTGAAGGCTCTTGCCTTCCTGTCCGGATGCATGGTCCTGTTTGCCGACCCGATGATCTTCGGGCCCGGCCTTCTTCTGGGTGGGGTCGCCTTGCTGATGCTGCGATCACGAACTGCCGCAACGGACGAGACGACAGCCGAATGACCAAGGTCCGCAACGTCCTCTTCATCATGTGCGACCAGCTCAGGGCCGACTACTTGGGCTGCAACGGGCATCCGTTCATCAAGACCGCAAACATCGACTGGCTGGCAACGAAGGGCGTCAACTTCACGAAGGCTTACGCGCAGGCGCCCGTGTGCGGACCGTCGCGCATGTCCTTTTACACGGGGCGCTATGTCTCCAGCCACGGCGCAACATGGAATCGCAGCCCGCTGCGCGTCGATGAATTGACGTTGGGGCATGCGATGATGGCGCAAGGGCTTCGCGCGGCTCTTGTCGGCAAGAGCCATATAGTCGTTGACACTGACGCGCTTGCCAGGCTTGGCATGGACCCGCTGGAAGATCGCGGCCGCCTGATCGCGGAGGGCGGCTTCGAACCGGTCGAGCGGGACGACGGGGTGCACCGCGACGCCCGAGTCGCGCCTGATCTTGCATACAACGAATTCCTCCGCGAGCATGGCTATGGTGGCCACAACCCATGGCATTCCCACGCGAACTCTGCCGATGGCGAAAACGGGGAAGTTCTGTCGGGCTGGCATCTCCGAAACTCGGGCAAGCCCGCGCGGGTCGCCGAGGCGCACTCCGAAACCGCCTACATGACGGACAGGGCGCTCGACTTCATCAAGGCGCAGGGCGACGAGCCATGGTTCCTCCACCTGAGCTACATCAAGCCGCACTGGCCCTACATGGCACCTGCACACTATCATTCACTGTACTCGCGGGATCACGTCATTCCTGCACGGAAAGGCGACATTGAACGATCCGCACCGCATGCGATCGCACGGGTGCTCATGGATATCTCGGACAGCGTGGCCTTCCAGAATGAACAGACCCGTGAAACCGTGATTCCGACCTACATGGGGCTCGTTCACCAGATCGACGATCATCTGGGCCGCGTATTTGACCTGTTGAATCGCACGGGCCGCATGAACGACACCATGATCGTGTTCACCTCGGATCATGGCGATCACCTCGGGGATCACTGGCTGGCCGACAAGGGCATGTTCTACGAGTCGGCCGTACGCATTCCGCTCATCATCTACGATCCGCGAAAGAGCGCGGATTCCATGCGTGGCTGCGCCGTCGACACGCTCGTGGAATCCATCGACCTGTTTCCGACCTTCGCCGAGGCAACCGGTGGCGCCGTGCCTCGTCACCGCCTGGAAGGGGAAAGCCTGCTGCCGATCCTGGACGGCGATGCAACGGACACCGCCCGATCGGCGGTGTTCAGCGAAATGGACTACGCGTTCATCGAGACCCGATCCAGGCTGAATCTTGGCGTAGACCGTGCGACGGGAAGAATGGTCCGAACCAGGCACTGGAAATACGTCCACTTCGATGAACTTGAACCGCAGCTCTTTGACCTCAACGCGGACCCGGATGAAATCTGCGACCTAGGCACGGATCAGGCATATGCGCACGTTCGGGAAGAGATGCAGCGGCTCCTGATGGACTGGTCGCTGCGATGGAAGACTCGAATAACCGTGGATCATGAGAACGTGGCCTCCTGGCTCTCAACCGGACGTGAGAGCGGCGTGTCCAAGGCGGCGTGGTAGTCTCCGTCCGCCGGTTTCGCCGTCGTCATGACATGTGGACGCCGCCGCCGGGGTTCGCATGCGTGCAACCCGGCGGGTTCGATTTCCCGGCCGTCGGTCTTGACGAAGACGATGGAGGCTTCCTTCGACCGTTCTGGGCCTGGATTCGCGTTGTTGCCAGATTGCCGACCAAATGGCCTCGCGGTGCTTGAAAGTCGGGGCGACGAGCGCCTATGCGGGTTGTGGCTATCGTCGAAAGGAAAGTGGGAGAGCCGGCATATGTTCGTTGCAGCAGGCACATCCTCTCTCAATGGGGCGCGTCGCGAGGCTCTCCGGGCGTCTTTGCGGGAGAATGCGCGCATGTCTGTCGCACTCGGCTGCCAAGGGCTTGATGCAAGCTCTTCCCGTTGCGATGCCGAGGAAACTCTCCTTTGCGAGATTTGCGACGACGAGGCAGAGCGGACGGTGGTCGCAGCCGGAGAGGCCGGGCCAGGTCCGGCTGGGCATGAGACGGGTTGACCCGGATGTCCCGTCCCGTTCCCCATGAGGCCCTGCGTCGCTTTGCGTCGGATTGCACTCAAGCACTTGGAGTGAACGCCCACGCTGCAGACATCGTGGCAGACACATTGGTTCAGGCTGACCTGTGGGGTCACCAGTCCCATGGCGTGATGCGTCTCTTCTGGTATGCAGAACGGCTGAAAGGCGGCGCCGTGAGCGGGAACGCCGAGCCGCTGACAGACGGCGGATTCGGCGCGATCGCAACCATGGATGGCCAGGGCGGGCTGGGTCAGGTGGTTGCCCATTCGGCAATGTCCAAGGCGATTGCGCTGTCGAGGGAATTCGGCATCGGCGCAGTCGCCGTGCGCAACTCGGGACACTTCGGCACGGCGATGTATTTCACGAGGCTGGCCGCCTTGGCCGGGTGCGTCGGCTTCATCTCGACCAATGCAAGCCCGGCGATGGCTCCCTGGGGAGGCAAGGAAAAGCGGGTCGGGACGAACCCATGGTCCTGGGCCGCCCCGGCAGGACGCCATGCGCCCATGATGCTGGACATCGCAAACACATCCGTTGCCCGTGGCAAGCTCTACCTGGCCCTACAGCACAATGAACGCATCCCGGACGGATGGGCCATGGATGCCGACGGCAACGCAACCACTGATCCGACGGCAGGCATCGCGGGCACCATCCTGCCCATGGCCGGTCACAAGGGATACGCCATTTCGACTATCATGGACGTGCTGTCAGGGATTCTGCCCGGAAGCCGGTTTGGCAGCTCCGTGATTGGCCCATACGTGCCGAACGGCGTCAGCGGAGCGGGCCATCTTGTTCTCGCGATCGACATCAAGGCGGCGCGGCCGAGGGAAGCCTTCGAGGCGGACATGGAACGACTGATTGACGAGTTGAAGGCGACGCCGCTCCAGCCGGGTGCTGACCAGATATACTATCCCGGCGAGATCGAGGCGATGTCTGACGCCCGGCTGCGCCGGTACGGCATTCGTTTGCCGAACGACACTGCTGACGAGCTGCGCGACAAGGCGCGAGAACTGGGGATCGTCGCCCCGTTCTGAGATGCGGAAACCAGGTACGAGAGGCACGTTGGACCTTCGCACTGATTTCACGGGCCGGACGAACGTGCATTCTCGCAGCGCTCTGCGCCAAATGTGCAGGCGACCGCCCGAGAGCGCGACATGATGCGAAGGCAAAACGCTTAGGGTGTGATTGCCCTCCGGAATCGACCCGAGACGGCGGCTGGCATCCCTCGTGACCTGCAATTGTGGCCATCATCCCGCCATGTGGCCACTACGTCCTGCAATTTGCCTTGCGCCGATGAGTCTTGTTCGCGACAGCACATATGCTATCATGGATCGATGCAGCGCGTCGTGATCGACACCAACGTGTTCGTGTCCGCCATCAAGGATACGGCGGGAGCGGCCCGCCATGTGTTGCGACTGGCATTGAATGGCGAAATTGCCCCGATCTTCGGCAACGCGCTGTTTTGCGAGCATGAGGATGTTCTCGCTCGAGATGCTTTGTGGAAAGGGTGCCCCTTGGAGCGCGGTGAACGTGAGGCGCTGCTGGATGCACTGATGAGTGTGTCGCTGTGGATACCGGTCTATTTCCTGTGGCACCCGAACTTGGCCGACGAAGGTGACAATCACGTTCTGGAACTTGCGGTTGCCGGAGGAGCCGAATCCATTGTCACGGCGAACGAGCGAGACTTCAGACGAAACAGCCTGCATTTTCCGTCGATCAGGATCGAAAGCGCCGGTGAGTTCCTGGAAAGGAGAAGGCCATGAGTACAATGACAATCCGTCTGCCGAACGACCAACACGAACGCCTCAGGGCGCTGGCCCTGCATCGCGGGATCAGTCTCAACAAGCTGTTCGAGGAGTTTTCGACCAAGGCCCTTGCAGAATTCGACGTGGAAATGCGCTTTCGGGCAAGGGCCGCCGCCGGAAATCCGAGGGAAGGGCTGGAATTCCTGGACAAGCTGGATGCACGGTTCGGCTGATCGGCAACGGTCGCTGAGGGCTGGTGTCCCGAATCAACCTGTCTGCCGTCGATCTTCCTGTTCCGAGGTATCCTGCCGCCTTGGTAAGGGAAATTCCATTGTCGACGAGCCCCTGCAAGACCGAGACCGTTTGGCATGATGCGGCGGCCGACCCAGCGTGCGGCCGCGCCTTCTGGCCGCAAGAAGGCCGTCCTTGGTCCGCTCGGATTTCAACCGTCTCTCGAAAGAAACAATCGAGGCAATCACATGGAACACCTGTTCGCTGACCGCCGAAATGATGGCAATGTCCTCCACGAGGCTGATCAGGTTGGTCTCCCGCGCCTTCAGCGTCTCGACGGTCTCGATGAGCTCCCGAGGAGGTCGAGCCGCGTCCCGGCAAGGGTGTCGTCGGGCCGAACGTAGTCAAGCAACGCGGCAAGGCCCGGCCGGTCGAATGTCCGCCCCAAAACGTCGTCCTCGAACACCCGGACGGTGCCCTTGCCGGATCAGGCGGCTCCGCTGTCCCGACAGGTTCTGGTCCGAGATCGAGACCCTCGCGTATCCGAGGAAGTCTCCCGTTCGGGACATGCCGTCTCGCACCTTCAACACCGCTTTGGGGCAGGCAGGCACGGAACACTTGAGCAGGGTCGGGCCGTAAGGCAACGCCGGAGCGGCCGGGTCGTCGACCCTGCACTTCCTTTCGAGGGCCACTGCGTCCGGGACCTCGCGCGCCCCCGAAGTGCCCGGACAGGGTCCGCAGCGCCGTCCACGCCCTTGATGCTCACATGTTGCCGACGCGTTCGCCCGCGCACGCCGTGCACATTTGCCGACACGTACCCAACGAAGCCCGCGGAACGGACAACCACGATCACGTCCCCAGTTTCGTCTCCGTCCACGTCCTCGAAAAAGAGCGCCTCCACCGTTCCCTCCCGTTCGCGCACCGGTCCCGCCGCGAAGGATTCGCGCGGCCAGTCAGGATCCAGGATCTCGCACGTCCACAGGGCGTAGCTTCCGATGCTGCGAGGCTCACCCGGGGCCTTCGACCACCATGACCGCAACGTTCGTCCCCGGAACCATGCCCATGAACGCCGGCATCGCCTGCGACCGGATGACCAGCGGAGCACCAGCGCCGAGATCGAGGCAGACGCTCGTGACCGCCAAGGGCGGCACCGACCGATTTTCGTGAGGCGGAAACTGATGCGACGACTCGACGCCGCCCTGCATTCCGGTCGCCTGAACGTCATTGGCGCGCGCCTTCAAGGCAACCGTCTGGGCGCTGGCATCAGAGATGTCCACAAGTGACCGTGCAAGAAGAAAGTGGCGGCAGGCCGTCGAGCCGACGCACCGGGTCTTCACGGTTGATGGCCACGACAACCGTCAGTGCGCTGGACTCGGCAATTTCTGCAAGATCCTGGACAGCGTGCCCTGCGAAACCCGGGCCCATGAACCGACACCCATGCCGAGGGTGGCGCACTCCCGGCATGGACCCATTGTCCGTGGTTTCAGGCGCTTCTGGTCCGCCAGCTTTCCGCGTAGTTTTCGCGCGCCTCACTGGCAAAGGGCGTCGGCGACACTCGCACCCGGACATCAACCTGACGATGCGGTTCGGTCGAGGTCTTTTGCGTCGGTTCCGGTTCGCCCCATTTCAACGTCAGGACATCTCCGATCTCGACATCCTGGTTGACCACACCCAAAGACAGCACGCAGCGTTCGTTCCAGCTGTAGCTGGTGAACATGCTCATCCCGACCATCTTGTCGTCCTGCAGAAGCATGTCGGCACTGGAAGAGGCATAGTTCACCATCGGAAAGTCAATCCATTTGCATGGTGTCCCGTCCTCGAAGGCCGAAGCGATCACGTTCAGGACGTCCTCGCGGTTCCACTCAAACGTGGCCTTCTTGCGATTGGCGGGTGCGTCTTTCATTGACGCAAGTGCGTCCTTGCCGACGAAGTCGCTCTTTTTCCAGCCGACATAGAAGTCGTATCCGAGCTCGAACGGGTTGACGTAGTAATCTTCGATATTGTCGGAAACGAAGGAGCCGCCAATGGCGCCAGTGGCCTCGTAACTGTCGGAGCCAAGCCAGTCGCGGTAGTCGGCAAGCATGCCGTCGCCAGTGTAGATGCCCGGCAGAGGCGACGGGATCCAGCCGGATTCAAGGGTGTTCGTGGCATACGCGCGGCTGCCGCACTGAACCAGGTCGACACCTGCATCCCGCGCGGCTTCAAGGATCGTCGAATGGACGTAGTGCTTGTCCTTGTAGGGTCCCCAGATTTCCAGACCGGACGCGCCGGCCATGCCATGGCGCAGCGCCTGAACGCGCCTGGACCCGATATTGATCCAGTCGACATGAAAGAACCTGATGTCCGGGATAGGACCGCCGTTCATCTTCTCGATGACCTTCGGCACGTCGGGTCCCTGGATCTGATAGCGGTAGTGTTCGCGCAAGACACGTTCCCCGTCTGGACGGCTCGGAGAGCGAGGATCGTACCGCAACCGCACGTTCCACTTCCCCCAGGCGGCGGCAAACATCAGCCAGTTTGAAGTCGGCGCACGTCCAACGAGAATGAACTTGTCCTCGCGTTCGCGGAAAACGATGTGGTCACCGATCACGTGGCCATTTGGAGTGACAGGCACGTAGTGCTTGGCCCGATTGAGATCGAAATTGGCAAAGCTGTTGATGCCATGACAGGAGAGAAACTCTTCGGCCTGCGGACCTTCGACGATCACCTCGTCCATGTGATGCGACTGGTCGAACAGAACCGCCCCATCACGCCATGCGGCCTGTTCGGTCCGCCAGTTCCGAAATTCCGGCGCGACGACCGGATACACGTACATCCCGGCCCTGCTGTTCCTTAGCATCTCGACCGGGTTGGCATGTTTCTTCATCTCATCGTTCAAGCTTGGCATTCATTCCTCCCTGTTTGATGCCGTGTCCAGGACCACGGCATGCGCTCCTTGTGCCATGGCGGCGCATGGACCCTTCGCCGTGAATTGGCTGCTCCCGCCTTGTGTCGCGACGCACGTCTTCCGAATGCAGCGTCATCTCCTTCGGGTTCCCGCATCTACTTTTCGCCGTCGTCCATCCCGATCGTCACGTCGAGCAGGACCTGACGCCTTTCATCACGAATGACCTTGAGTGCGCGTTCCAATGCAGCAGGCATGTCCTCGGCCCGCTCCACGGTCTCGGCATGGCAGCCGGCGGCGCCCGCGATATCGCCGTAGGCCGGGACTGGCATGAAGGGCGCCATTGGCACGTGGTTCGCCTTGGCCGCTTCGCCATCGGGGTAGATGTCAAGCGTCGATATGCGCACCGCGTCCCAGGAGCCGTTGTTCAGGACCACCGTCAGCACCGGCAGGCGTTGGGCGGCCGCCACCT
>VXPN01000358.1 GCA_009839535.1 Boseongicola sp. SB0662_bin_57
CAATCGCCACCGGCCCTGCAATTTCGTGGAGATCATGCCGCGACTCGCCGAGAAAGTGCGACGGAAATAGCGCTCGCGAACGTTTCATCTCTCGAATTTTGCCAAACTCGCGATTCAGCGACATAATGCGCCATGAAGCGAATGCACTGACCGGATAATGCCTTGCGATTCCTGAGACGCTCGCTTGTCGGCCTGTTCCTCCTGTCCGTGACCCTCGGGCTGCTGGCCTATGCCGGCAACATGGTGCGGGGCGCGCTTGAGGCGCGCCTCTCAGAGGAACCCCGTCAGCGCCCGCAGCGGGAAAGGGTGTTCGCGGCAAATGTCATTGCCATCCAGCCAGAAACCATACGTCCCGTCCTTTCGACCTTTGGCGAGGTCCGTGCCCGGCGCACCCTGGCCTTGCGTGCGTCGACGGCGGGCGAGGTCATCTGGACTTCCGAAAAGGTCGAGGAAGGCGGCGAGGTCGCGGAAGGCGATCTCCTGGTCCGCATCGACCCGGTCGAGGCGCAGTCAGCGCTCGATACCGCGCGCGCCGATCTCTCGGAGGCGGAGGCCGACCTGCGCGACGCCGAACGCCAGCGCGCGCTTGCCGCGGACGAAATCCTCGCTGCCGAAAACCAGGCAAGGCTGCGCGCAAACGCCCTCGACCGCCAAAGGGACCTCCAGCAGCGCGGCGTCGGCTCCACCGCAGCCGTCGAAACCGCCGAGCTCGCGCTTTCCACGGCGAACCAGGTCGTCCTGTCACGCCGGCAGGCTGCGGCCAACGCCGAGGCAAGAATCGATCAGGCGAAGACGGCGCTTGAGCGTCGACGGATTGCCTTTGCGGATGCCGAGCGCAGATTGGCGAACACCGGGATCGAGGCCGAGTTCGCAGGTGTCCTGAGCGATGTCACGGCAACCGTGGGCGGGCTGGTTTCGGCTGGCGAGACCCTGGCGCGCATCATCGACCCGACCGAACTTGAAGTCGCCTTCCGCGTCTCCACGCCCCAGTACGCGCGCCTGCTCAACGACGGCGGGCGATTGATCGGTGCGGATGTTACTGCCTCGATCGACATTCTCGGCGTGGATCTCGAAGCGTCTGGCAGAATCAGCCGCGAAAGCGCGGCTGTGGGTGCCGGCCAGACGGGGCGGCTGCTTTTTGCGCGCCTGAACGACGCGCCGGGGTTCCGGCCCGGCGACTTCGTGAGCGTCCGCATCATGGAGCCACCGATCGCGCGTGCGGTCCGGCTGCCTGCCAGCGCCGTCGATGCCGCCGGAAAGGTGCTCGTCGTCGGAGAGGGGGACCGGCTCGGAGTCGCGGATGTGCAGGTTCTGCGCAGCGAGAGCGACGATGTCATTGTCCGTGCGCCCGGACTTGCCGGACGCGAGATCGTCGCGGCACGAACCCCGCTGCTCGGTGCCGGAATCCGCATCCGGCCCGTGCGTCCTGGCGGGGATCAGCCGGCGGTTGAGGAACCGGATCTTCTGGCGCTGGATCCCGAACGGCGCGCAAGACTCGTTGCATTCGTGGAAAACAACCAGTTCATGCCGGACGCGGCCAAGCAACGCGTTCTGACCGCACTCAAGAAAGACAAGGTCCCGGCCCAAATGGTCGAACGCATCGAAAGCAGGATGGGGGGCTGAGGTGCGGAATTGTCGCCCCGGAGAATGCAGTCGGCAACGAATCGGGTTTTCAGCCAGGCACGCAATGGCCCTTTGGAATGGCGATCGCCAGCCTTGCGTCCCTGAACCCGGTCAGCGCATTCGGGCCCTGAGATTGATCCGGTACGAACCATGCTGCGCCAAACCCATTGCTGCGGGGAGCCGACGCGATGGCTCGTGATCTGGGCCAAGCCGCCGGCGGCATTCTCTCCTATTTCACGAGGCACCGGACGGCAGCGAATCTCCTTCTCGTGATCCTGGTGGTCTCGGGCCTCTATGCTGCGCCCCAGATGCGGGCACAGTTCTTTCCTGACGTCATCGTCGACGACATCACCATCAACGTGGCCTGGGACGGCGCCGGAGCGGAAGATGTCGACGCCGCCATAGTCGAAGTCCTGCAGCCCACGCTTCAGGCCGTGGACGGAGTGACGGAGACATCGTCCCGATCGCGGGAAGGCCAGGCCACGATCACCCTTGAGTTCGAGCCGGGCTGGGACATGCGACAGGCGGAGGAAGATGTCGGCACGGCCATTGATTCCGTGACCGATCTCCCCGCCGATGCCGACGATCCGAGGACGGTGCGCCGTCGCTGGTCGGATCGGGTCACCGACGTAGTCATCAAGGGACCTGTGGGCGTTGACCAGCTTGCCAACTTCGCCGACGAGTTCGTCACCCGGCTTTTTGCGGTCGGGGTCACCCGCAGCACGATACGCGGCATCGCCTCCCCGGAAACGGTCGTCGAGGTCACGTCGCTCGACCTCATCCGTCACGATGTCACCATGCGCCAGATCGCCGATGCCATAGCGGAAGAGGCAGAGACTGATCCCGCCGGAGACGTTTCGGGCGCCGCCCGCGTGCGCACGGGCGTGGCCAAGAGATCCGCTGGCCAGATCGCCGACATCGTCCTGCGGACGACGGAGGACGGCACGCCGCTCACCGTCGGAGACGTGGCGCGCGTAAGGGTCGGGGAAGTGGACCGAGACCGGGCCTATTTTGTCGGTCCGGATCCCGCGATCTCGATCCGCGTCGACCGGTCGGCCAACGGCGATGCGATCCGCATGCAGCGTCAGGTCGAGGAAGTCGCCGCCGAAATGCAGGCAACCCTGCCGGCTGGGGTCGAGATCAGCCTGATCCGGACGTTGGCGGAATCGATCACCGGACGCCTGAACATCCTTCTGGACAACGGACTCATCGGCCTGGCCCTTGTCGTTTCGCTGCTGTTCCTGTTCCTGAACACCCGCACGGCGCTTTGGGTCGCCGCCGGCATTCCGGTCGCGATGACCACGACCATTGCGATCATGTTCGCCGCCGGGCTGACCATCAACATGATCTCGCTCTTTGCGCTCATCATCACGCTTGGCATCGTTGTCGACGACGCCATCGTTGTCGGAGAGCATGCAGACTTTCGCGCGCGCCGCCTCGGCGAGAGTCCGACGGCGGCCGCGGAAAGCGCGGCGCGGCGCATGTTCACGCCGGTCTTCGCGGCTTCCGTTACGACGATCATCGCCTTCTTTGGCCTTGTCGCAATCGGCGGGCGTTTCGGCGGCCTGATCCGGGACATTCCGATCACGGTGATCGTCGTGCTGGTCGCCTCCCTGGTGGAGTGCTTTCTCATTCTGCCCAACCACATGCGGCATGCCCTGACCCATACCGCG
>VXPN01000045.1 GCA_009839535.1 Boseongicola sp. SB0662_bin_57
CGTATTTCGAATTGAATATGTTGAGGCCCTTGTTCTCCATTGCACCGGCATTGAAATTGTCGACTGCAACCAGGTTGAAGACGTCGAGGTCGTAGATGCGGCCATAGACGCGCTCGTCCCATTTCATCGCGCGCTTGAGGCTGTCCAAGGCGTAGGCACAACGGTGTTCGTCGCCCGGTCGGACCCAGATGTTGAGGTTGATGCTGCGGCCATCAGGGCCCCGATGCTGGCCGCGATGCGCGACAAGCTTTCCTGCGACCAGTGCAAAGAGGTATGACGGCTTGGGCCACGGGTCGCGCCACTCCGCCCAGCCGCCGCCTTCCGCGACCAGGTTGCCGTTCGAGAGAAGAACGGGAAGATCACTCTCCACGCGAACCTCGAAGGGCGCCAGGACATCGGGACGATCCGGGTAGTAGGTGATCTTCCGGAATCCTTCCGCCTCGCATTGCGTGCAGAAGAGCCCGTCCGAGTGGTACAGGCCTTCAAGTTCGGTATTGGCGCCCGGGTTTATCTCGACCTCGCATTCCCACGTGAAGGGTCGATCCGGCACGGCTGCGGTCAGGCCGCGCTCATCGAGGTGTGGGCGGAGCGGCTGGCCGTCGATCGCTACGCGGACGAGACGCAAGCCCTCGCCGTCAAGGCGAAACGTTCGGTCGCTTGCCTCCGGGTTTGGTGCAAACGCGATGCGCGACGTGACCCGGGTTGCCTCCGGATCAAGCAGGAACGTCAGATGAACGGAGTCCACCAGCCAGGATGGCGGCTGATAGTCAGCGAGGCGCACTAGCCGCGGGCTGTTGTCGTTCATTGGGGCGATCCTGGCCGTGTTGCGCGTTGGTTCATGTAGTGCGTGGCGGAGCGGCGATCAACGCTGGACGGGCCGTTCTCATGGCCATCGTGCTTTGCAGGGCTCCACAATCGCTTCAGCCCGTCGGCGCGTCTCCTTCGGCAGGAAACACGAAGGACTTTCGTCGGGCTGAAGATCCTTGCTCGGAGGGCCCGTGTTGAACGACGGGATCGTCGAGCTTGGTTGGCGGGGAGGCACTCCCATGGGGTTGCGGAAAGCCCCAAGATTCCCGCCCTGTTGCACGTCAATTCCTTCATTGGCCCGGCTGGATAAATCGTGCAGGTTCAGGTCATGCACGAAATGAATCAGGACAGGAGGAGGTCCAATGATGAACAAGCTGATTGGTCGAGTGAGCGTAGCAGCGTTGGCAATTGCATTTGGCGGCGAGGCGTTGGCCGTTGAATGGAACGTTTCGCTTTGGGGCAAGCGCCGCGCCTTCACGGAGCATGTCGAAAAGCTGGCCGAACTTGTCGCCGAAAGGACGAACGACGAATTCACGCTGAGCCTTTCCTATGGAGGACTGTCGAAGAACCGCGAAAACCTCGACGGCATCTCGATCGGCGCGTTCGAGATGGCGCAGTTCTGTGCCGGGTACCACGCCGACAAGAATCCGACAATCACCGTGCTCGAACTGCCGTTTCTCGGCGTTTCCTCGCTGGAACAGGAGATCGAGCTTTCGTTGGCCGTCTACCGGCACCCGGCTGCCGTCGCCGATCTGGGACGCTGGAACGCGACGCTGCTGATGCCTTCGCCACTGCCGCAGTACAACATAATCGGCACCGGCGAAGCGCCGGCCTCGCTTGCGGATTTCGAGGGTCTGGCAGTGCGCGCCACGGGCGGCATCGGCAAGGCGCTGGAGATGATCGGCGCAGTGCCGACATCGATGTCGGCGACCGAGGTGCGCCAAGCCTTGGATTCCGGTGTCGTCAAGGCGGTGAGCTTCGCGCCCCACGCCCACATGTCGTTTGGCACGATCGAGAATGCCACCTGGTGGACCACGAATCTCAACCCCGGTACAGTGAACTGCCCCGTTGTGGTCAATACCGATGCGCTCAACGCGCTTTCGGAGGAGCAGCGCGAGGCGCTTCTTGGCTCGGTCGATGACGCGCTCGAGCACTACGTTGCCAACTACAACAACAATACAATGACCGCCTGGGGCCCTGCTCTTGATGAGCGCGGAATCGCGCGGGTCACCTTTTCCGACGAGGAGATTGCTGCATTCAGGGCTGCGGCCGCCGCGCCGGCTGCCGCCGATTGGATCGAGAGAAACGCGGCGCGGGGTCTGCCGGCACAGGAGCTGTACGACCTGGTCACGGGCATGATCGCTCAGTCGAACTGAGGCCCTTGACCGTCAGGTCCCCGCGCCATCACGGCGCGGGGCATCGTTCACGGCGTTGAAGGGAGGAATCATGGCAATCGGTTCGCAGGTCGCGTCCGACGACAGCATCCTCAGCCGGATTGACCGGCGGTTCCTGAAGCTGGAAATCGCGCTGTCGCTTGTCAGTGGCATCGCGGTCTTTGCCCTCATGCTGCTTGCCGTTGTTTCGGTCGGCGGGAGGAACGGCTTCAACCAGCCACTGCCGGGTTATGTCGACTGGATCGAGCAGGCGATGCCGCTCATAGCCTTCATGGGAATCTCCTATGTGCAGCGCGAGGGCGCCCATGTCCGGATGGATGTCCTGGTGGGAATGCTTCGCGGACGGGCGCTCTACGCCGTCGAGCTCGTGTTCATCCTGGCGCTTCTTGCGTTCATGGTGCTCATGGTCTGGGGAAGCTGGGCACATTTTGCACGAAGCTTCGACTTTGCCGCGCCGATGTGGAGCCGCGACAGTTCAATGGATGTCGGCTTGCCCATCTGGCCTGCCAAGCTGCTGGCGCCGATCGCGTTTGGCGTGCTGTGCGCGCGCCTATGCCTGCAGCTGTGGGCCTACCTGCGCGCGGCTGTCACGGGCACGGCCATCGCAGTGCCACTCATTGCCGACGCCGCCCAGCAAGCGGCCATGGAGGCCGGCCAGCTCGGGGAAGATCGCTGATGGAACCGATCGAGATCGGGATCTGGGTGACCGGCGGCATGTTGATTCTCGTGTTCCTGGGGATGCGCGTGGCGTTCGCCGCGGGGCTGGCCGGGATGGTGGGGTTGATCTGGATTTTCTGGGCGAAGAAGGAGTACGGGGCAGGTGACTTCGGCTGGGCTCTGTCGGTCGCCGTGAAAACGGCGGGACAGGTGCCCCACTCGAAGGTGTCCTCCCAGGCGCTGTCCCTGATTCCGACGTTCATTCTGATCGGCTACCTGGCCTATTATGCTGGCTTGACGCGCGCGCTGTTCGAGGCGGCCAAGCGCTGGGTTGCGTGGGTTCCCGGCGGGCTGGCCGTCGCAACGATTTTCGCGACGGCAGGCTTTGCGGCGGTCTCGGGCGCCTCGGTCGCAACCGCCGCCGTCTTTGCCCG
>VXPN01000056.1 GCA_009839535.1 Boseongicola sp. SB0662_bin_57
GGAATCGGCTTCGGGTCGGCGTGCTCGCTGTCGCCTATCCTGACCTTGGCGCCTCTGAGCCGTTCTTCGGCCGTCGGCCAAGCCCCGCATATGTGCCTCAGACCGGGGAGCTATGGCCGATCCACTGCGCATAGCATGACGGGCGGATCAACGTCGGCTGGGAAGCCTACGTTTCAGCGCGCGCGGAGCATGACAAGAAGTTCAGCGTCCACCTTTGTGTGAATGTGAGCCACGGGATCCACAACAACACTGCACCTCGCCAAAACGCAGCGGGGCTTGCCTGGGAAGGGACTCTGAACATCCCAAAGCGCATCTCGGATGGCGAACGAGACTCACGATTGGTCCGGTGCGAGGTGCCTATTCTACGACCCGAATTTCGTCTCGCCAGTTGTCGGGTGCCTCTTGGTCGGATCACTGGCCGGTTCCGGCACAGCGTGCGCCCGCACAAAGTTGCGGAATGCCTCTGCCGTCGAATTTCTTGCGGCGACGTCGACCACGGCCTGCGCCGCGTCGACCGGCTCCATTTCCAGGCGGTAGCCGTTCACCGCGAGCGTAGAGGCCATGGCGGCAAACGCGGTACGCTTGTTGCCATCGACGAACGGATGGTTGCGGATGATGCCCTCGGCGATCACACAGGCTGCCTCGACGATGTCGCCTGTCCCTGAATAGGCGAGAACCTGCGCTCCTCGCGCAACTGCACTCTCGAGCAACCCTGAATCGCGAAGTCCGGCCGCCCCGCCGAAGCGGCGCATTTGCATCCCGTGAAACAGGGCCACCAACCGGGCCGTCGGCAGGACATGGCCGCCGACCTCATCGACTAGGTGCGCTGCATCCAGCGAGGTGTCCTCTGTCAAGTGCTGAGCCTCTCCGAGGCCAGCGTGCGGTAGGTTTCGGCGTAGCGGTCCATGTTATCGAGCATGGCCGCCACCATCCGCCCAGATGCGGAGGTCTCCTGCGCGATCAGGATTCCATCCTGCAATGGCGCCATGACGATGCTGTCTCCGGCCGCCAGATTGGCCTGCGCGAGCGTGGCCACAGGGATGACGACACCGTGGGAATTGCCGGTTTGCGTGATCTTTGGCATCGAAATCACCTTTCGTTCGTAAGTACAAATGCACTTACAGCATGTGCTGGGCTGGGGCAAGTGATTTGCGGCATCGCAAACCGTCTGGCTTTGCGCACTGGAACTGAGCCGCAACGCGTTCGCCGGCGCGGGCTTTGCTCGATCCGATTCATCGTCGCGATCAGACAGTACAGCGGCGCCCATGCTGCACGTCTGGCAACCGCCAGGGTGTGGCCGTCCACGACGGCAAAACGGCACGGCGTCCGGAAACTGAACAGGTCCCATTTCCGCGGGCGAAATGACGCGCGACAAGGTCAGCGATCACTGCTTGTTCAGATGCAGGCACTCCGGGACCGGCGTCACGACCTTTCCATCCGCCAGCCAAGCGTCGAGATTGTCGCAGACCAGATCGCCCATGGCCTGCCGGGTCTCGACGGTCGCGCTGCCAACGTGCGGCAACAGCACCACGTTCTCCATTGCCTTCAATTCATCCGGAATTCGCGGCTCGTCCTCGAACACGTCAAGCCCCGCCGCGCCCAGGCGGCCTTCCTTCAAAGCCACAACCAGGGCCACCTCGTCGACCACGCTCCCCCTGGAAACGTTGATGAAGATGCCCTTCGGCCCAAGTGCCTCCAGGACCTCGGCATTCACGAGGTGCCGCGTTCCCTTGCCGCCCGGCGTTATGACGAACAGCACATCCACCTCGCTTGCCATATCCACAAGGTCGTCAAAGTACAGGTAAGGCACGTCCTTTCGAGCGCGGCTGTGATAATGCACCTTGGCTCCGAACATCTCCGCCATCTTCGCGATTGCCTGCCCTATCCTTCCAAGGCCCAGAATGCCTACGTTGCGGCCCCTGACGGTGCGCGCCAGCGGATACGCACCCTTCGATTCCCAGGCACCCGAACGCGCCCAGCGTTCCGCGGGCAGAAGTTCCTTGCTGACGGCCAGCCACAGCATGATCGCCGTATCCGCCACCTCGTCATTCAGGACATCGGGCGTGTGGGCGACAAGAATGCCCCTGCTCGCCGCCATGACGGCATCGATGTTGTCGTAACCGACCCCGAAGCTCGAAATGACCTTGAGGTTCGGAAGCCCGGCCATCACGTCGTCCGGAACGCCCCTCATCGTCGCGATTGCAGCGAATTCCGAACCCCGCTCGGCGAGGAACGCTTCGTGGTCAGGCGGCAGCCGGACAACTTCGAATCCGGCCGCAAGCCGCTCCGCCATGCGCTCCGAGACCTTGCCGAGCTGCAGGAGAGTGGGCCGCTCAGGCATCCTCCATGACCTTCTGGCGCTGCGTGCCGAGCCCGTCGATCGTCAGCTCCATCACGTCGCCCGCCTTGAGGTATCTTGGCGGCTTCATGCCCATGCCGACACCCGGCGGGGTTCCGGTCGAAATCACGTCGCCAGGATGCAGCGTGAACAGCTGCGACAGGTGCGACACGATCTCGGCCACCGTGAAGATCATGGTCCTGGTATTGCCCGCCTGCATGCGCTCGCCGTTCACGCCGAGCCTCATGTCAAGGGACTGAGGATCGGGAATCTCGTCCCTCGTGACCAGCCAGGGACCCGTGGGGCCGAACGTGTCGCAGGACTTGCCCTTGGTCCAGTTCCCCGACAAGTGAATCTGGAAGTGGCGTTCCGACACGTCGTTGCAGATGCAGTACCCGGCCACGTGGTTCAACGCTTCCGCCTCGCTCACGTACTTGGCCGTCGTGCCGATCACGGCGCCCAGCTCGATCTCCCAGTCGGAACTGGTCGAACCGCGCGGAATGGACACCGGATCATCGGGCCCCGAAATGGCGGAATTCGCCTTCATGAAGAGAATCGGATGCTCCGGAATCGGCATTCCAGCCTCCTCCGCGTGGTCTCGGTAGTTCAGGCCAATGCACATGTACTTTCCGATACCGCTGACCGGCACGCCCAACCGAACATCGCCCTCCACCTTCGGAAGCGAGGATGCGTCAATCGCGCGCAACCGGTCGAGCGAGGCGTCGTCAAGGATCGAGCCCGATATGTCCGCCACATTCGAGGACAGATCGCGCAGCGCACCGTGCCCGTCGATCAGCCCCGGCTTCTCCTCTCCGGGAATTCCATAACGCACCAGTTTCATTCAGGTCATCCTCCGCTTTGCCGGCCTCTGCTCCGTGCCTTCACGGCTCACCTAGCCCTACCATGTCTACAAAAAAAGTGCTGGACAAGGCGGGTTTCGCGTGGCA
>VXPN01000018.1 GCA_009839535.1 Boseongicola sp. SB0662_bin_57
GCAGCCGGGGCTCGTTGCGTCACCCATCTCTTCAATGCCATGAGCCAACTCGGCAATCGCGAGCCTGGCTTGGTGGGTGCGGCATTGGCCAGTGGCCGCGTGTCGGCAAGCCTGATTGCGGATGCTGTCCATGTTCACCCAGAGACAATTCGCACGGCATGGGCTGCAAAGGCGGGACCGGGCAGAATTTTCCTTGTAAGCGATGCGATGGCCGGCGCAGGGACCGACCTTGCCGAGTTCGAGCTGGGTGGACGCATGATTCGACGCCGTGGCGGCACCCTGAAACTTCAAGACGGGACACTGGCCGGAGCCGACCTCGAATTAACCTCTGCAATCAAGGTCTTGGTCGAAAAGTCCAATGTCTCCCTGGAGTCCGCGCTTCAAGCCGCCATATCCCATCCGGCGGTCTTGATTGGCGTTCAGGGCACAAGGGCAGATGCACGACTGCGAAGATTGTCGGAACTGCATCGCGTTTCCTCTGATCTGACAAGTTCGGTCGCTGTCCTTTGAATTTCGCATGGCCCTGCTGCGCCGCGCGAAGACATGCCTGAATGAACGCGAAGGGAACGTCTTGCCCTGCCCCCGTGAGCTTGCGGAGGCAGAAGCGGGCGCGCCGTCTGCGCGGGAGGTCTCATACCGAGTTTCATGGCAACGAAATTCAAGCGACGGGCGGCAGATTGAGCAAGCCTGGGCGACACCGGGAGATGAGCTTCGCGCGGTGCCAGGCGCTCAGTTCGATCGACTGATCAACACTGTCACTTCGGGCTTCTTGCCGACTTCAGTGTCACAGGTTCTGCGCACGACGCTTCGCAGCTCGTCTGCAAGCCTGTCATCAAATTCCTCATCTTCCGATGCTCCATGCCCCATCGATCGTTCGAGCTGTCGGTCCAGTTCCGTCTCCAGGACCGCTCCAAGAGACTTCCCTGAAACGCCCGTTCCGGGCAGCCCCGTCAAGTCGGCCCAAGGCCCGCCGTCAGATTCGTCCCCCTCAAGGAACAGGGTCACCGCAACGTGACCGTTCATGGCCATTCTTGTCCGGTTCCGAATGACGCCGTCCAGCGCCCCGACCTGCACCTTGCCATCAAGGTAGATGCGTCCTGCCTCCACATGATCCGTGACCTTCGGCACGGTGCCGGTGAGATCCACGAGCGAACCGTTGCCAGCAACGAGAGACGCAAAGCCGTTCCTGGCCGCCACTCGGGCGTGCTCCTTGAGATGCCGGCATTCTCCATGCATCGGGACCACGACGCTGGGTCGGAGCATCTCGTGCATTCGGTCAAGGTCGGGCCGGTTCGCATGCCCGGAAACGTGATAGAGGGTCGACGTGTCATCAATCACGTCGACGCCTTTCCTTGACAAGGCGTTCACGACACGGAGCACGGCCCGTTCATTGCCGGGAATGGTCTTTGACGAGAACAGGAAAGTGTCGCCCTCGGAAAGTTCCAGACCCAGATACCTGCCCCGGGACAGCGCGGCCGACGCGGCGCGACCTTCGCCCTGCGAACCGGTCACGAGAAGCATCAGGTGCTCGCGAGGCATGCTCTTGGCTTCGTCCGGCGAAATGGTCTTCGGAAAGTCGGTGAGGATGCCGGTCGTGACCGTGTCTTCAACCATTTGCCGCATCGCCCGACCAAGCAGGCACACGGAACGGCCGGCCGCCACTCCGGCAGAGGCGAGCGTCTGCAGCCTTGCCACGTTCGAGGCGAAGGTCGTCGCGGCAATCATGCCGGACGCATTCGCCGCCAGCTTTCGAATTTCGGCTTCGATGCTGGCTTCGGACCTGCCGGGCAAGGGAGAAAACACGTTCGTTGAATCACAGGTCAGAACGTGCACGCCTTGATCCCCGATTCCCCTCCAGAACGCCTCGTCGAAAGCCTCGCCCACGACAGGCGTCGCATCGAGCTTGAAATCGCCCGTATGCACGATTCGGCCGGCGGGCGTGTCGATGATCAAGGCCGAGCTTTCCGGAATCGAGTGACTCACAGGCGCAAAGCCAACCCGAAACGGACCGGCCTGCACGGTCCCTGGCCAAGACTCGACGACCTTGACGGTCTTGCCGTCCAGGCCCCTCTCCTCGAACTTGCGCCGCGCCAAGTGTCCTGTAAAGGCCCGCGTGAAGACCGTCGCGCGCAGCTGCGGCCAGAGATGGCCAAGCGCACCGACATGGTCTTCGTGGCCGTGCGTGATGAAGATGGCGTCGATTCGGTCTGCTCGTTCGGCCAGCCAGCTTACGTCCGCAAATATAAGGTCCACTCCAGGCGTGCTTTCCATGTCCGGAAAGGCCACGCCCATGTCCACCACGATCAGGCGCTCGCGATCCGGAGGCCCGTAGCCATAGACATATGTGTTCATGCCAACCTCGTCCGCGCCGCCGAGCGGCAGATAGAACAGCCTGTCCTTGGTCATGCCTGAACCCTGTTGAATCGATGAATGACGGCCAGTCCGTAGATCGTCAGGTCGTCGTCAATCGAGTCAAACCGGATGTCGCCCTGCGCGAAAAGCGGTGCCAGTCCGCCTGTGCCGATGACTTTCATGTCCCGCCCATACTCCGCCTTGATACGGGCCACGATGCCCTCGATCAGTCCGCTGTAGCCCCAATAGACGCCGGACTGGATGCAGGCTACCGTATTGGCGCCAATCACCCGTGCAGGCTGCGTGATGTCCACATGCGGAAGAGCTGCGGCTCCGGCGTGAAGCGCCTCAAGACTGAGATTCACGCCGGGCGAGATCACGCCGCCGATGTAGGCGCCGTCGTGCGCCACGACGTCGAAATTCGTCGCGGTGCCAAAGTCAACGACGATCGCATCACCGCCATGCCGGTCGAACGTTGCCGCGGCGTTGGCGAGCCGGTCCGGGCCAGGCGTGACGCCAGCCTCAACCCTTGCGGGAACCGGAAGAAGGCATTCCGGCTTGCCCACGACCAGCGGCCTGCAGTTGAAGTAACTGTTGCAGAGGACGCGAAGGTTGAACACGACGCGCGGAACCGTCGAAGAAATCACGACCTCGTCGATCTCCACTTCCGTGAGGCCTTGGGCCTCCATCAGGGTCGAAAGCCACACGAAATACTGGTCCGCAGTCCTCTGATGCTCGGTCGAGGCACGCCAGGTGCCGAGAAACGACATGCCGTCCCAGATTGCAAAGACAGAGTTCGTGTTGCCCGCATCGATGCAAAGTAGCATGTTTCTCCTCAGGGCCCCTTTCAAGACTCGGGCGCGAGTGCCTGCAGTTGATCAACTCACCCATGTCAGATCTTGTCAACGACCGCCAGACTTCAATGGCAT
>VXPN01000498.1 GCA_009839535.1 Boseongicola sp. SB0662_bin_57
AATCGGAGGATCGATTCGGGCCGGAATTTCTGCAGGTTACTACAGAGTGCACGCGGTCCAACTCTTTTCTTGAAATTCAGGCGGCACACGGGAGGCAGATTTGCGGTGCGCACGGGCATCGGGATGCGGGAAGCGCTGATTGCCGCCGAACCGGCGCCCTCCGGAGCGCCGCGCCTTTTGGACGCCACAAGACGATTGCGCGTGACCTCGCGCCGGCAAACGTATCCGTTGGCTGGCAAGGGTCCTGCTGCCGGCAGCGGGTGATTCCTGGCGCGTTTCGTTTGACACCTTTCCTCGGTGGGGTTTAGCGTTCCGCAGTCGCACGCTTCCGAGGATGCCTATGCTTGACCAACCGCTCGCCTCGCTGAGAAGGCTGCGTGTCGAATTTCAGACAAGGGACGGCCCAGTTCTGGGCGTTGAGGATGTCAGTTTCGACATTCAGCCCGGCGAGACCCTCTGCGTCGTCGGTGAATCCGGATCCGGCAAGTCCGTGTCATCCCTTGCGCTCATTCGCCTTGTGGAATTCGGGGGTGGCGAGATTGCGAGCGGTGAACTCCTGTTCGACCGTGGCGCGGATGGCGGTGTTGTCGACGTCTCAGAGGCCGACGACACCCTGATGCGGACAATCCGGGGCAACGAGATAGGCATCATTTTCCAGGAACCGATGACGTCCCTCAATCCGGTCTTCACGATCGGGCGACAGTTGACAGAAGGTCTGCGCGTTCACACGGGGATGACCCGGGAGCAGGCGACGGAGCATGCGCTGGAGCTTCTGCGCCGCGTGCGCATTCCGGAACCCGAACGGCGGTTGAAGCAGTATCCGCATGAACTGTCCGGGGGCATGCGGCAACGCGTCGTGATCGCCATGGCGCTGGCCTGCGAGCCCAGGCTGCTGATCGCGGACGAGCCGACAACCGCGCTCGACGTGACCATTCAGGCGGAAATCCTGGCCCTGATTGATCGCTTGAAGCGCGAGACCGGGACGTCCGTGCTCTTCATCACGCATGACATGGCGGTCGTTGCGCAAATGGCAGACCGGGTCGTGGTCATGTTCCGTGGCAGGAAGGTGGAGGAGGGGCCGGTCCGCCAGATTTTCGAGGACCCGCGGCATGAATACACCAAGTCGCTGCTCGCGGCGGTGCCGAAACTGGGGGAAATGCGGGGCAAGCCGGCGCCGGAACCCATGCGGCTGATGGACGATCAGCATCGCGATCTCGCGGTTCCGGCAGCGGCGGAAGGCAAACTGCTCCTCGACGTGAAGAGCCTTGTCACCCGCTTTCCCGTGTCCGGCGGGTTCCTGCGCCGGACCGTCGCCTACGTGCATGCCGTCGAGGACGTGTCGTTTCAGGTGATGGCCGGGCAGACACTGAGCCTTGTTGGCGAGTCCGGCTGCGGCAAGTCCTCCTGTGGCCGGTCGGTGCTCAGGCTGGTCGAACCGGTTTCGGGCGAGGTCTGGCTGGGCGGACGAAACGTTCTGGAAATGGATGCAGGGGAACTACGCCTTGCGCGACGCGACATGCAGATGGTGTTTCAGGATCCGTTCGCATCTCTGAACCCGCAGATGAAGCTCTCCGACCAGATCGCCGAGCCCTTGCTGAACTATGGTGCGGGTGATGCATCGGAAAGGGCCGACCGGGTTGCCAGGCTTCTCGACCGGGTGCACCTGCCAAGGAGCTTCATGAGCCGATATCCGCATGAGCTTTCGGGCGGGCAGCGGCAGCGGATTGCCATCGCGCGGGCCCTGTCCCTGAATCCCAAGCTCATCGTTGCCGATGAAGCCGTAAGCGCGCTGGACGTGAGCGTGCAGGCGCAGGTTCTCAACCTCCTGATGGAGTTGCAGGCGGAACTTGGCATCTCGATGCTGTTCATCAGCCACGACATGGCCGTTGTTGAGCGGGTGAGTCACATGGTGGGCGTGATGTACCTGGGGCGGATCGTCGAGATCGGGCCGCGGCCGGCCATATTCGAAGATCCGCGGCACGAATACACGAAGTCGCTGCTTGCGGCCGTGCCGGTCGCCGATCCCACACAGCGCAAAAGCGAGAAGGACCTGAACTTCAAGCCGATCCCGTCGCCAATCTTCCCTGTCGGGCACGAGCCCGGTCCGTCGGTCTACGAAGAGGTGGCATCAGGGCACTTCGTGCTCGCGTCATGAGCTTGTCCGCCCGCCAGATTCTCGACCAGCTGGTATCGTATCCGACGGTTAGCCGGGACACGAACCTGCCACTCATCGACTGGATCGAGAGCTACCTGGCCGCCCTCGGCGTCAAGGCGCACCGCATGCCGAAGCGTGGCGATCCGTCCAAGGAGGCGATCTTCTGCAGCGTGGGTCCGCACGTCCCGGGTGGCGTGGTGCTTTCAGGGCACACGGACGTGGTTCCGGTCGAGGGGCAGGACTGGAGTTCGGATCCATGGACAGTGATCGAGCGGGACGACCGGCTCTACGGACGTGGAACCTGCGACATGAAAGGGTTTGACGCCCTGGCCCTGCATGCCTTGCAGCAGGCGCTTGCATCCGACCTGAAGCGACCCATTCAGGTCGCGCTTTCCTTCGACGAGGAAGTCGGCTGCGCGGGCGCGCCGCCGTTGATCGAGGCGATGGCCGAATCGGGCTTGCCTAAGGCGGCCATCGCCATCATCGGCGAACCCTCGATGATGCAATGCGTCACCGGCCAAAAGGGCAGCGCAGGATTCGACGTGCGCGTGAAGGGATTCGAAGTGCATTCCTCGATGATGGACAAAGGCGTCAACGCAGTCATGGCGGCGTCCCGGCTGATCCATTGGGCGAATGGCAAGAACGATGAACTGCGTGCCCGTGCTCCATCGAAAGTGGCCGCGAACTTTGATCCGCCGTTCACGACATTTCATGTCGGCACGATCAAGGGGGGCACGGCGCAGAACATCACTGCTGGCGATTGCCGGTTCGGAATTGACTGGCGGCTGGTGCCCGATGAAGACGCGGACCGGGTGGACGGCGAATTCCGTGCGATCGTGGCGGAAGTGGATGCCGCGGCGAAGGCGGTTGCGCCGTCTGCCGGTGTCCGGCTCCGACCCTTCCACGACGTGCCTCCGCTCGTGCCTGAGGAGAACGGAGCCGCAGAAGCGTTGGTCCGTGGCATCACCGGCGACAACGGCATTCATGTCGTTAGCTACGGGACCGAGGCCGGGCACTTCCAGAACGCGGGCTGCTCGGCGGTGATCTGCGGCCCGGGAGACATCGCGCAGGCGCATCAGGCAGACGAATTCATTGCGGTCGAACAGTTCGAGGCAGGCG
>VXPN01000104.1:0-2144 GCA_009839535.1 Boseongicola sp. SB0662_bin_57
TTTGGACGCGAATCACCCCCCGAAGTGGGTCAATTTTCAACGCGACTCCACAGCCCGGCCCGGTCAAGGCCCGCCCGCGCCAGTTCCCGCCCTTCCTGCCGGATGGCGAACGCGGCCAGGCCGCGCACACGCGGGGCCGAAAAGTCAACCACTCGACAGGTTCGGAAAAAAGGTGGACTTTGCTGATCGAGTAGGAAAACAAGGCCGGATCGCAAGCCTGCCTGCCCGACGGCGGGATTGCCGAAATCAACCAAAATCAAGCTGCCGATCCGCGCCGATCCCGGCCTGGCTCCAATCGGGAGAGGCGACCGAGGCCATTCCCTGCACACGCGGGAACGAAGACATTGAACGTGCTTGCCGCAAGGGCAGACTCGGCCATTTCCTGCACACGCGGGAGCGAAATGTCGGCTCCTCGCCCGGTTCGGCCAAATGGGGGGACCTGGCTGATCGGCTAGTGAAACAAGGCCGGATCGCGTCCCAGCCTGCCAAGGTCGGAATTCCCGATGTCGGCAGATGTCGGTTGGCAGGTCCCGCTCCGGTCCCGCGTGGCGTGACTCGGTTGCACCGGGTCCCGGCCTGGCTCCAATCGGGAGAGGCGACCGAGGCCGCCCCCTGCATTGGCCGCAGGACGGATTGCCCCTGAGCGGCGCGGAGAGGCCCGCACAGGGCCGCCGGGATCGGGCAGTGTTGACCACCTGAATTCCGGCAGCGCCCCTGAGCGGCGGAGAATGGCGGGAGTGCGGCCCGTTCGGGCGGGCTTTCGGCGACCGGCCAGGTGAAGGCCACGCCAAGGCAAAGCCACGCCAAGGCCACGATCATCTTCAATGGCCCCTGCGCAACGAGGTTTCGCCCAGGCTCGCCCGAGGCGCGGCATTGACCGCCCCGCCGAAGTGGCAGCCAGTGGCCTGTTGCCTGGCACATGTGAGGCCATTGGGCCGCGCATGGCCTCTCGGTGCTGCGAAGCATCACACGCCTATGGCGGGTGCCGCGTAGCGTCACATGCTTGCGGCATGGTGCGCCACGTTCCTGGAGGCCACGTGCACGGGATGGCTTGACCCGTGAACCTTGGCAAGCGCCCAAGGTGCACCCAGGTGCGCCCGGCCATGCGATCCCGCCTGCCGGTGTCAGGGAAGGCGATCCTGTCCTAAGCATGGCGTATCCTCCGGCCATCTGGAATCCGGGAGCGGACAGCCTGAAGGTCGGGAGGCGTTGCGGCCACGGGGGCGGGATGCCATGGCTTGCGAACCTTGGCAAGCGCCTGAGGTGCACCTATGTTCCCTCAGCCATGCATTCCCTCTTGGTGAACCTTCAGGCATTCTTTCAAGATTGGAGGGTGGGGACACCTCCCCCCACCCTCCAATCAGGGGAACAGGAACCTGTTCCTCCTGTTCCCCCTGTTCTATATGTTCTGAGGAAAAAACGTGTTCGTTTTCAATGGCTTTCGAGGTGGCGGTTACATACCTTACACCATCGGGTTACATGCCTTACACCATCGGGTTACATGCCTTACACCATCGGGTTACATGCCTTGCGCCATCAGATGAAGGGTTTGGGGAGTTCGAGAATGCGCCGTCCCCCGTGGCCGCAATCCTCGATGACAATGCGGCCTTGCCTCTCCATTTCTTGCAGACGCTTGTCCGCCTGGTCAGCTTGGTAGCTGTGCATCCGCTTTGATTGTCCGTCCGAGCCGTGCCCGTAGAACAGCCGCCGCCGGTCGTCCCGGTCCAGGACCGGCACCTTGTCCGCCTGCGGATGGCGTTCCTCGCCCACGATGACGGCTTCGGGGTGCCGCCAGTCGCGTTGCGGAACGTCGCCCTCGCGCCATTGGAGCCTGCCGTCCTTGCCCCCCACTGGATTGTTGCCCGCGCCCAGGATCGTGGTGCCGTTCATGCGGGTGAGAATGCCGTCCTCGTTGCGCAGCGCATCCGGGCGCGTGGCATAAATCCGGTGTCCGCCGTTTCGCGCCTTGGCGCGGTCCCACATCGTGGCCAGTGTCAATGAGCCGTCAAAAGCCATGTCGGAAACCACGCCCGCCGCGATCAGGTCTGGACGGTCGATCATCGGGCCGCCGGGCCGAAGCACCCGGCAGGCGGTGACCGAGGGTGGCGCGGGGGGCAGTGTTGAGAAGGAGGGGGGAGGCCGCA
>VXPN01000104.1:2154-3249 GCA_009839535.1 Boseongicola sp. SB0662_bin_57
CGATCAGGTCTGGACGGTCGATCATCGGGCCGCCTGCCGGAAGCTCCGGCAGGGCGATCTCGATGGTGGCGCGGGAGTCCAGGTTTCCGAAGTCGGGGAAGGCCCGAAAGATCACGGGCAGCCACTCGCGGCCATCGGGCAGGATCACGCCGGACAGGTTCACCGCCTGCATGGCGCGGCGCAGGGTCGGAGCGTGTCGCGCCGGTCTCCAGCAACTGCGCAGTCCCATGCCGGTCCCGGTCACGGCGGGCGGCGGCATGAGCCAGTCGTGAACGATTGTCCGCAAGCTGGGCCTCAAGGTGTATCGCCCCCCTGGCCGCCGCTCGTGCATTGGCACGGCTGCGATGCTGAAAATCAGCAAGCGCTTGTCCATTCTCGCGCCGCTTCCGGCAGACATCCGCCCGAAACCCGCTTCATCGGCGAGCATCAGCGCGGGCGCGGGGACGATCTTGCCTGCCGGTTTGTCGGGGCCGGGCGGGGGCAGGATCGCCGGTTCCGCATCGATCATGCCGGGCCGGATCGGCAACCCGTTGTCGTGTCGCGAATGGGTCAGGATCGTGAACCCGTCCCCGTCAACCCAGCCAAGGAGGGATTGAGGGGCGATTGCCCTGTCCCTCGTGTCCAGGTCATTCACCGCAACCGGCCACGCCCGCAGCGCCTTGGCAAGGGGCGGATCGCTGCCATCCTTTGCATCGACCCACTGGTTGTATTTCATCACATGGTGGAGGCGAACCAGCAATTGCGCCCCTTCGGTGGAGCAGGATGGCAATCCGTCTCCATGGTCCAGCAGTTCGAGGAAGCCGGGCGGCTCTCCTTCCAGGCCAAGCTGTTCCCATGTGTGGCTGACAACATTGTCGGATCGGGCGACGGCTTCATCGGACGTTGCGCCTGTTTTCCGGGGATCGTTCAGCATCCTACACCTTCCTTGGCTCAGGAGCGGTTTGCTTCCTGTTGAAGAGTTTCTTGTCACCTTGGCTGTTCGCGGTCCCGCTTCCGCATTCCGCTATGATCTTGTCGGGATTGTATGCCTTGGCCGCGTTTTTCGCCGACGTGATCCGCCAGGCCAGTTCAGTCGGCGGTCCCTTGACGTAATGG
>VXPN01000291.1 GCA_009839535.1 Boseongicola sp. SB0662_bin_57
ACCAGCCCGTCTCGCCGCTGGCGCCCGCAGGCGGCTTTCCGGATCTGCCGGTCATTGCCGGCGTCCGGTTCGCCGCGACGGCGGCAGGCATCAAGTACAGGGGGCGCACCGACGTGATGCTGGCCGAGCTCGCGCCCGGCACGACCATTGCCGGCACGTTCACGAGGTCAAGGACGCGTGCGGCACCGGTGCTGGACTGTCAGGAAAAGATTGATGCGCCATCGGAGGCCGGTGCCGCCATTGTCGTCAATTCCGGAAACGCGAATGCATTCACCGGCGCGACGGGCGTGGCTTCCGTAAAGGCCGTCACGAACGCCGCGGCAGACGCGACCGCCATCCCGGAAGCCCGCGTCTTCACGTCCTCCACCGGAGTCATAGGCGAGCCGCTCCCCCACGATCGCATCACCGCGACGCTGGCGGCCCTTGTCGACGCGCTTGACGAGCATGGCATTGCCGACGCCGCACGCGCCATCATGACCACCGACACTTTCCCGAAAGGCGCCGGCCGGACTGTCGAAGTCGACGGGAACAGGATCCACATCGCCGGGATCGCGAAGGGCTCCGGCATGATCGCGCCTGACATGGCAACGATGCTTGCCTACGTCTTTACCGATGCCCTGATCTCGCGGGACAGGCTTCAGCCGCTCGTGACCGCGGCGTGCGACGAGACCTTCAACCGCATCACGGTCGACAGCGACACGTCCACGTCCGACGCGCTTCTCGTCGCCGCGACGGGCGCGACGGGCGTTGAAGTCGAGGGCAGCGATGCATTCGCGACGGCCCTCGCGGAAGTCATGGACGATCTTGCAAGGCAGGTCGTGCGTGACGGGGAAGGCGCCAGCAAGTTCGTCACCGTCAGCGTCACAGGCGCCGCGAGCGAAAGCGATGCCCGCCAGGTCGCATTCGCGATCGCGAACTCGCCGTTGGTCAAGACGGCGATTGCCGGCGAGGACCCGAATTGGGGTCGAGTCGTCATGGCGGTTGGCAAGTCCGGGGCCGAAGCCGACCGGGACCGGCTTTCGATCCGGTTTGGAGACGTCCTGGTTGCCAAGGAAGGCAGTGTTGCTCCCGGATACGTGGAAGCCGAGGCCGCCCGGCACATGAGCGGCGAAGACGTCTCCGTTTCGGTGGACCTCGGCCTCGGAGTCGGCACGGCAACCGTCTATACGTGCGATCTGACGAGCAGATACATCGCCATAAACGCGGACTATCGCTCGTGAATCTCGTCCTCGTGTCCGCCGTGGCCCTCGTCGACCCCGATGGCCGGGTTCTCCTTGCCCAAAGGCCGAGCGGAAAATCGATGCCCGGCCTTTGGGAGTTTCCGGGCGGAAAGATCGAGGACGGTGAGGCTCCGGAAGCCGCGCTCATACGAGAGCTGCGCGAAGAGCTCGGGATCGAGACATGGGAAAGCTGCCTCGCCCCGCTGACCTTTGCCAGCCACGCCTACGACGACTTTCACCTTCTGATGCCGCTCTTTGCCTGCCGCAAGTGGCAGGGCACGCCGGTTTCAAGGGAAGGGCAGGGTCTCAAGTGGGTCAGGCCCGCCGCGCTGCGTGACCATCCAATGCCGCCAGCCGACATTCCGTTGATTCCTGTCCTCAGGGACTGGCTGTAACCTGGTCCCGCCGCTCAACGCGGGAAATCTCAGGTGAGCGTACGCTCGACCTCCTCGCGTTCGAAAATCTCGATGACGTCGCCTTCCTTGATGTCATCATAGCTTTCGAAGGCCATGCCGCATTCCTGGCCGGACGGAACCTCTGTCACCTCGTCCTTGAAGCGCTTCAGGGTCTTCAGGATCCCTTCGTGAATCACCACGTCGTCGCGCAGGAGCCGAACGCCAGCCGAACGCCGCGCGGTTCCTTCGGTCACGAGGCAGCCCGCTATACGACCAACGCCCGACACCATGAACGCCTCCTTGACCTGTGCGTAGCCGATGAACCTCTCGCGAAGCTCCGAAGACAGAAGCCCGCTGGCAGCCGCTTTCGCATCATCGACGAGGTCGTAGATCACGCTGTAGTAGCGAACGTCCACGCCTTTTTGGTTCGCGGCGTTTCGCGCAGGCGCATTGGCACGCACGTTGAAGCCAAAGACCGGAGCGCCGCTTGCCTCGGCAAGGCCGACATCCGACTCGGTAATGGCGCCGACGCCCGAATGCAGAACACGTATGCGCACTTCCTCATTGCCGATCTTCTCCATTGCCTGGACGATGGCCTCCGCACTGCCTTGCACGTCCGCCTTCACGACCAGCGGCATTTCGACGACGCTCTCGCCGTCCTTCGCCTTTTGCAGCATCTGCTCAATGGTCGTCGCGGCCCCGGCGGCGGCCCTCTTCTCCTTGGCCTGGCTTGCCCTGTAGTCAGATATCTCGCGCGCCTGCGCTTCCGTGTCGACAACGTTCAGGACATCGCCCGCCTCGGGCGTGCCATTCAGGCCCAGAACCTCGACCGGCACGGAGGGTCCGGATTCCTTGACCCGCTCGCCCCTGTCGTTCTCCATTGCGCGAACCTTGCCCCATTGCTCGCCGACGACAAAGATGTCGCCCTGCCGAAGCGTTCCGTTCTGGACAAGGACTGTCGCAACCGGACCGCGTCCGACATCAAGCTGGGCCTCGATGACCGCTCCCTGCGCCGCACGATCCGGATTGGCCTTGAGTTCGAGGATTTCTGCCTGGAGCGCTATTGCTTCGAGCAAGTCGTCAAGCCCGGTCCCGTTGACAGCCGAGACCTCCACGTCCTGCACCTCGCCAGACATCTTCTCGACGATCACTTCCTGCTGAAGAAGCTCGGTACGAACGTTGTCGGGGTTGGCCGCCGGCAGGTCCGTCTTGTTGATCGCGACGATGATCGGAACCTCGGCCGCCTTGGCATGATTGATCGCCTCGATCGTCTGCGGCATGACGGAATCGTCGGCCGCCACGACGAGCACCACGATGTCCGTGACCTGCGCGCCCCGTGCGCGCATGGACGTGAACGCCGCGTGGCCGGGAGTGTCCAGGAATGTCAAGACCGCCTTGTCCTGCGTCGTGACCTGGTAAGCGCCTATGTGCTGCGTGATGCCGCCAGCCTCGCCAGCGGTAACCTTGGTCTCGCGAATTGCGTCGAGAAGCGAGGTCTTTCCGTGATCAACGTGGCCCATGACCGTGATGACGGGCGGGCGCGGATGCAGATCGTCGTCCTTGTCCTCAACCGTGTCGATGACGTCCTCGACATCCGCATCGGACACCCGCTGAACGCTATGTCC
>VXPN01000386.1 GCA_009839535.1 Boseongicola sp. SB0662_bin_57
TGGCGAAGCTGTTCGACTGGAAGCCTTCGCCGCCGGCGCCGTTCACGGGAGAGATCACGGCGCTCTGGTCGCTTGGCCGGGCCGGCGACCGGCTCTATGCTGGCTCGAAGCCCGCGACGCTCCTCGCCAGCGATGACGGCGGCGAGACCTGGGAGAAGGTCAGTTCGCTCTCCGACCATCCCTCGGCGGTGGAATGGCAGCCCGGGGCGGCGGGCCTCGTGCTGCACACGATCGTTGCCGATCCCGGCAATCCCGAGAAGTTCTGGCTCGGGATCTCTGCGGCTGGCGTCTTCGCGACCGAGGATGGCGGCGCGACCTGGGACCGCCGGAACCGGCTGTCGAACGCGGAGGCCTGCGGGCATCACGACCATCCGGCGGCGCCGCGCGACGGCCAGACCGGGCACTGCGTCCACAACATGGTGCGCGCGGACGGGACGGGCGATCTATTGTACCAGCAGAACCATCATGGCGTGTACAGGAGCCGGGACGGCGGGCGGAGCTGGGATGACATCACCGAGGGCCTGCCTTCGACGTTCGGGTTCCCGGTGCACGTTCATCCGCGCGACGGAGCGACGATCTGGACGCTGCCATTGAACGGCGACGGGATCGGGCGCTACCCGCCGGACGCGGCGGCCGCGGTCTGGAAGTCGACTGACGGCGGCGAGAGCTGGGAGGCGAAGCGGGCCGGGCTGCCGCAGGACGGGTGCTATTTCACGGTTCTTCGGCAGGCGATGGCCGGGGACGCTGCTGATCCTGCGGGGGTGTATTTCGGGACGAATTCGGGGTCCGTCTTTGCCAGCATGGACGAGGGCGAGAGCTGGGACGAGGTCGCGCGGCACCTGCCGACAATCCTTTGCGTGGAGGCGCTGGAGACCTGAGCCGACGGTCCATGAATCAATCGTGCGGGTGGCTTCGGGTCGTGCGGGTCTTGAAATCCGGCGCGCCCGGGCGTTTGGTCGGAAGAGTCGTTCCGGAGTTGCCCCATGCTCGAGCCGCCTGACGCCGAATCCCGCCGTGCCATCGAGCCGGTGATCTGCTACCCTTCCGAACTGCTGGCGCCGCCTGATCTCGATGCGTACCGTGCGGCCTTCGCGAACTACCGGAAGACGGACGAGGTGCGCGTGCCGCCGCGCGACGCCGCGACGTTCCGCGTGCCTCGCGGGGGCGTGTTCCGGATTTCCTCGATCGAGGGGCCACAGGTCGGGGATCTGAACCTCTGGAACGCGGATGACGTCGGCGAGCGGTTCTATTCCGGCAAGACCCGCGCCCTGCACGGCACCCACGTGAGCGTGGGCGACCGCCTGTGGTCGAACCTGCCCCAACTCAGGCCGATGGCGACGATCATCGAGGACACGCTCGCCTGGTACGGGGCCGACGAGTTCGGGGGACGGGTGCATGACGTGATCGGCACGCGCTGCGATCCCTATACGGGGCGGCTTCTGTCGGGAGACGACTATCACCACTGCTGCCATTCCAACCTGACGCGGGCGCTCGCGGACGCGCTTGGCATCTCCCTCGACGAGAGCGAGCCGTATGTGCATGACGTCATGAACGTGTTCATGTGCACCGGGTTCTCGCGGGAGAAGGGGGCGTATTTCATGAAGGCGTCACCCGTGCGCCCCGGGGACCACATCGACTTTCTTGCGGAGATCGATCTCCTCGGGGCGTTGTCAGCCTGTCCGGGCGGGGACTGCAGCGCGACCCATTCCTCCGACGAGGCGGCATGTTTCCCGCTTTTGGTGGAGGTGTTCGAGGGCGACCCTCCCGAAGGATGGCATAGTGCGGATCGGAATGCCTACGACCGTTCGCATGGCCGGTAGGGTCAGTTGGCGGAGTCGGGAAATTTCGCGGTGAGCCCCTTGCACTCCGGGAACGTTTGGACTAGCTATTGTTTCTCTTGGCGCGGGGTGGAGCAGTCCGGTAGCTCGTCAGGCTCATAACCTGAAGGTCGTAGGTTCAAATCCTACCCCCGCAACCAAAGCAGCCTCAATAAAATGCATCGATATCTTCAAGGGTCCTTTGGTTCGGGATTCCGACTGAGTAATTCCGATCAACACATGGCAAGAGCGAGCGCGTGAGTACGGAATTGTGGCTGTCCTGCCGGGCGCAAGGCACGCGAGCACGGTTCGGTGATCGCGATTCGTCGGCCAATCGCCGAGACGTATTTCAGTGCCAGCACAGTAGGTGGCCGCGGCATCAACGTGAGCGATGGCCCGACTTCCGCAACTCGCGGGTCATGACGTCCGTAACCCATTGATATTCCTGAATCTGACCCCCAAAGGTCGGCACTACAAGGCGGCCGACGGACAGCGGGTGGCACGCCGTCACGAAGAGAGTCGCGGCGCGCCTCGTGCCGGCACGGTCAAGCCGAGCCGGTGCAGCAGAAGCTCGTGCTCCTTCCTTGGCTGGGTGTGGCGTGGCGTGGCAGGACCAAGTGCCGGCCGTCGGTGGTGGGCAGATGCACGTCCACCATCTGGATCGTGCCGAACGCCTCGATGATGGCGCGCGGGGTCAACCCACCGACATGCATGCAGTTGCATGCGTTTACAAACAGGCATTTGTATAAAACTTGTCAAATTGTAAATCCAGTGTTACAGGGAGTGGACGGGCTTGCAACCCTATCGGCGGGGCAGGGTGCAAGAGAAACTGCTGACGCAGCCGAATTGAAGTCGCGAGGTGGGACCATGAGCGAAATTGGTGCAGGCATGAAGTCGTGCAGCGCGGCAATGCTGCAATCCTGCCGACCTGCAAGCCGACAGGTACATCCTCGCGTGCAGCCGGTTTCGGCTGGCCGTCCCCCAACCAGCGCGGGAGCGACTTGATGGCCAGGACTGGAGCCCTACATGGATATGCGCGCGTCTCCACGGGCGAGCAGACGCTGGAATCGCAGATTCGCGAGCTCAGGGCGGCGGGATGCGTGACCGTGGCCGAGGAACGCGCCTCCGGCGGGGACCCGTCCCGTCCGGTCCTGGCCGACCTTCTCGATCGTCTGGCTGCAGGCGACACGCTCGTTGTCGTGCGGCTCGACCGTCTTGGCCGGTCCCTGCTGCACCTCCTCGAGACGATCACCTCCCTCCAGGCCCGGGGCGTTCATTTCCGGTCGCTGGGGGATCCGGTCGACACCGCGTCGCCGCAGGGCCGCTTCACGCTGCAGATCCTGGGCGCGATGGCCGAGTTCGAGCGGGCGCTGATCCGCGAGCGCACCATGTCGGGACTTGCCGCGGCGCGTGCCGAAGG
>VXPN01000446.1 GCA_009839535.1 Boseongicola sp. SB0662_bin_57
TCCACGAGCGTGACCGCTCCGTAGAACAGGGTTCCGGCCAATGCGGCCACCGCTATCTCGGACCAAACCATGGCCAGCTCCAACGTGCCGACCGAAGTGGAGATCCGAAATCCCATTCCGCGCGTGGGCGAACCGAAATACTCGGCGACGATTGCGCCGATCAGGGCAAGCGTCGTCGCGATCTTGAGCCCGTTGAACACGAACGGCATGGCTGCCGGCAGCCGCAGCTTCAGGAGCGTCTGCCAGTAGCTCGCCGAGTATGTCCGCATCAGGTCGCGCTGCATCGCCGCCGTGTCCGCAAGTCCCTGCACGGTGTTCACGAGAATCGGAAAGAACACCATGACGACCACCACCGCGGCCTTGGACTGCCAGTCAAAGCCGAACCAGTTGACCAGGATCGGCGCGGTTCCCACGATGGGCAGCGCAGCCACGAAACTGCCGACCGGGAGCAGTCCGCGCCGCAGAAACGTCGAGCGGTCAATTGCGAGCGCGACGGCAAAGGCCGCGAGGCAACCGATCACGTAACCGGAAATCGCGCCTTTCAGCGCGGTCTGGCGAAAGTCGATCCAGAGCGTGCCGGTCTCGGCCGCAAACGTCTCGGCAATGACCGTCGGAGCCGGCAGGATCACCTGCGGCACCTCAAGGCCACGCACCACCAGTTCCCAGATCGCCAGCACCGACACGCCGAACACCAAGGGCACCGCAACCCGACCGACATGCGACGAAGCCAGCGAGGAGCCCGCGATGCGCATGTTCAGCCACCACGCCGCCATCCACAGCACGATTGCCGCTAGGACGAGCGTCATGCCTCCACCTCCGCAAGGATTCGGTGGACGGCACTTCCACCCTGGCCGCAGGACATGCGCCCCGTCCGTCCAGGCGCCGGTGACACCTCGCTGACCGAGCAAGACGCAGCGCCACCCAGGGCAGATGCGCATTTCGTCGGAGAGCGCCGGTGCGGGGATCGCAAGCCCGCGGAGTCCGGTCTCGTGTCCGGCGCGCGGCTCATCTTGCATATCCCATGCGTCGAAGCGCCAGCGACTGCAGCGCAGTGACGACACTCACAAGCGCGGCCGCGAGGCAGGCTGCCGCGATCAGCGCTGACCAGATCATGAGGGGGTTGCCGAACTGGTCGCCGATCAGGATGCGTGCGCCGAGCCCCTGGATCGCGCCGGTAGGCAATTCGCCCACGATCGTGCCGACCAGCGCTGCCGCGATGCCGACCTTGAGCGACGTGAAGAGATAGGGGACCGAAGCAGGCAGCCTCAGCTTCCAGAATGTCTGTCCGGCATTGGCGGAATAGGTCTTCATCAGGTCGATCTGCATCGCTCCGGGCGACCTCAGCCCTTTCACCATGCTCACCAGCACCGGAAAGAAGCAAAGGTATGCCGAGATGATCGCCTTGGGCACGGTGCGGCCTTCCACGCCCATGGTCGCAAGCACCACGATGATCATCGGGGCGATCGCGACGATCGGAATCGTCTGGCTGATGATCGCCCAAGGCATCAGGCTCATGTTCGCGGTTCTCGAATACACGATCGAAACCGCCATCCCGATTCCGACCAACGTGCCAAGAGCGAAACCCCAAAGCGTCGACTGCAACGTGATCCAGCCGTGGAAGACCAGCGAGCGTTTCGACGTGACCTTGGTGTCGAGCACGGTCTTCTTCAGTTCGGCAGCAACCTGGTGCGGCGCCGGCAGGCGCGGACGATCCTGGTGCATCGTGTCCGCGACAACGTCCAGGAATGTCAGTTCCTGGCCCGCGCGTTCCGCCTGAGCGACCGTCCAGCCAGCGTTCATCGGCACCACCGCGACGTACCAAAGCGCGAGAATCGCGGCGAGCACCGCCAGGACCGGCAGGATCCGGTTCATGCACCGCTCTCCTTGCCAGTGACGTTGCCGCACGGACATGAGGGCGGCATCTCGCGGAGGCCATGCACGAATCCTTCAATCTTCATAGGACTGCCCCGCCCTCAGACCCTTGCGCACTCGCTGCGCGACCTCCAGGAATTCGGGCGTGTCGCGGATGTCCAGCGGACGCTCCCTTGGCAACGGGTTTTCGATGATGTCGGTTATGCGTCCGGGCCGGGGCGACATGACGACGATTCTCGTCGAAAGGTAGACGGCTTCCGGAATCGAGTGGGTCACGAAGCCAATGGTCTTTCCCGTATGGTCCCAGAGTCTCAGGAGCTGTTCGTTCAGGTGATCCCGCACGATTTCGTCGAGCGCCCCGAACGGCTCGTCCATCAGGAGGATGTCGGCGTCAAAGGCGAGCGCCCGTGCAATCGAGGCACGCTGCTGCATGCCGCCCGAGAGCTGCCACGGATGCTTGTTCTCAAAGCCGGACAATTCAACCAGTTCAAGCACGCGATTGACGCGGTCAGCCATCTCCGACCTGGAATAGCCCATGATTTCCAAAGGCAGGCGCACGTTGCCGGCAATCGTCCGCCAAGGATAGAGGCCCGCCTCCTGAAACACGTAGCCGTATGCCCGGTCGCGGCGCGCCTCGTCCGGACTCATGCCATTGACCCGAACCTCGCCGCCCGTCGGCCTTTCAAGCCCCGCCACCACGCGCAGAAACGTCGTCTTTCCACAGCCGGACGGCCCGATGAAAGACACGAACTCCCCCTTGCCGATCCCCAGCGTGACATCCCGAAGCGCCTGAATCGCGCCATCGCCGGTCTCGAACGTCAGGTCGAGACCAATTGCCTCTATGGCGGCAGGCTGTGACACTTCCCGTCCTCCGCCCCGAGCCTCAGACCCCGCTCGCAGGAATGCCCGTCCGCTCGACGGGACGTGGCGCGGTCAGTTCCTTCCAGGACGAGAGCGCCCGGTTCACCGGCGCGTTGGGTTCACGGCGGACGAATTCGCCATGGCCTTCCTTGGTCCTGATCTCTCCGTCATGAACCGCGACATGTCCCCGCGTCAGCGTGAAGCGCGGCAGACCCTTGACGTGCTTGCCCTCGAACACGTTGTAATCGATGGCAGATTGCTGCCTGTCGGCGCTGATGGTCCTTTCCTTTTCCGGATCCCAAACCACAATGTCGGCATCCGCACCGACGAGAATGGCCCCCTTCCTCGGATAGCAGTTCAGGACCTTCGCGATGTTCGTCGAGGTCACGGCCACGAACTCGTTCGGCGTCAGCCGTCCGGTGTTGACCCCATGCGTCCAGAGCATCGGCATCCGGTCTTCCAGCCCGCCGGTGCCATTGGGGATCTTGGTGAAGTCGCCGAC
>VXPN01000003.1 GCA_009839535.1 Boseongicola sp. SB0662_bin_57
CCCGACAGGTGGCAGCGGGGCATCAATGCGGGAATGGCGGCAGCCATGGTCGCCGTCGTGGCGTTGGCGGCCCTTGCGCCCCAAGGTTGAGCAATCAGCACAAAGGGTTGGTGAAACCGGCTCATTGACGGCAATTGGTCAACCAAGACCTTGCATGCCAGATTTGGCCATGCCGTGGCGCCATCAATGTCAGACGGCATACGGAATTGGCGAGCCAGACGATCTCCCGGACGCAGCGTCCGGCACTTCCCGCCCGTCATGCGATGCATCGCCTCATGAGCCTTCGGTTTCCCCACCGCGGTTGCGACTGCGCCCGCGAGCCAACGCGAGACGCGGTGCTGTCCGGCCTTCCTGCGGCGGTGCGGTGTGTGCATGCCTTCGTGGGCACGCCTCGAAGCCGTCACAGGTTGGTCTGCGCAACACTCGCCAGCGCCTTCGGAAAGGCGTGAATGGACATCGTGCCGAAAGCTCCGCTGGAACCGCTGTTCGTTGCCAATGACCAATGCCGGACAATTCGATGGCGGACGCCTTGAGCCGGGATTGACATGATTCGCCCGAGGTGCTGCTTTGGCTTGCACACGTTTGCCTTTTCTGAAGAGTTCGACATGAAGTTCCCTGCCATTTGCGGCTTGGCCGCTGTAACGGTCCTCTCCCTTGCGGCTTGCGGCGATTCGAGCGTTCGGTCGCCGCCGGGCCCCGAAGACATCAGGGATCTCACTGGCCTGTCTGCGCCGTCCGAGACGGGGACGGCGCAGCAACAACGTCAGCAGCAGATCGCTGCGCGCGCAGATTCCCTGGTCGTCTCGACCACACACGTGGACGCCATGTCTACGGAAGGAGCCCACAGATTCCGCATATTGGCGGAATGCTCCGGGACTCGGTGCGAGTTGCTCAACCCCGTGACTGGCGAGACCGAAACGAGCAGCCTCGACACGGTCGCGGCAACGCCGGGTGATGCTGCCGAGGCCATCGGGTCGGTGCATGGCATCACCCTGATCTCGGAAAGCACCCGACACACGGGATTGGACGGGACCTTGTTCGGCGCCTGGATGGAGCATGGCGCATTCGCGCTCAACACCGTCCGCACGATTGGCGAAGGGATCGAGACCAATTCAGTGCAAGCGTTCGCACTGGGAGACCTTGCGGACCGCCCGCTGAACGGATCCGCCACGTGGCTCGGCATCATGGTGGGAACACCCGTCGCCGGGGACGCTCAAGGCGACCGACTCGTCGGAACGACGGCCCTGAACTACGACTTGGCTGTCGGCAGGCTCGATGCCGCGTTCAGCGGCATCAAGAACATCGATCGAGGGACGGCCTACCCTGTCGAGGCGCTGATATTCGCTAACCTTGCGGTCGAACCGGACGGAACCTTCAGCACCGGCCAATCCGGCGCCCGCATCCAAGGCGGCTTCCACGGTCCCGGCCACGTCGAAGTCTCGGGGATCTTCGAGCAATCGGACGTCGTCGGCGCTTTCGGCGCGACTCGGCAATAGACACGCGAACGATATCTCAACCGGCACATGGCAAAGTTTGGGCTGGCAAGGAAAGCTTCGGAACATTGTCTGCACCTGGATTTGCAGCGGGATTCCTTGTGGACAGATGCTCTCTCCTGCATTCAGGCAGTAGGCCAGTCAAGTGGCTGGGCAAGCGAAGGCCTCCCGACCGAAGCCATTGGCATCGGTATCGGCGGCATTGCCGAGTGCAAACGCGTCATTGCCCGGACATGGAAGCGAGAAGGACGGGAAGCGTCGCGCGCCTCGGCCAACGGCCTGGAAACTTCTCTCGAGCCTGAATCAGGATGCAAGCGGCTCACGACGCTTGGCACGCCTTCCGCGACGACGGTGTCTTCGCCATCCCGAACCCGACTGCCGCCAAACCAGGACATGTCAAAGCCCCTGGAGCCAAACCGCGGTCCCGGATAGAGATCAGTTGCCCGGTTTCGGAAAGAACTGGTCGATGAGGATCGGATTTCCGTCAGGGTCCTTGATGATGATGCTCGCAGGTCCGGTCGCTTCCGGGTCCGTATCGGATGCCATCTCGACCCCGTCGGCCAGGAGCGATGCGCGGATGTCGCGCACATCGGTGAAATCGGCGATGCGCGACATGTCTTGGGCCAATCCCGGATTGAACGTGAGGATGTTCTTCTCGAAGAGCCCCTGAAACAGGCCGACCACGGTCGTTTCGTTCACCATTATCAAGTATTGCTTTTCGTCGCCACCCGTCACGTGGAAACCGAGCTTCTCGTAGAAGGACCGCGACACTTCAAGGTCCCGAACGGCAAGGCTGATCGAGAAGGCGCCAAGCTGCATTGTGATGTCTCCAGACGAATGGTTCCGGGGTGAATTGCTGACGGTAACGACGGTAGTGCGTTCGAAGTCGATAGGGAAGGCATGATGGCAGGCGCCTCCCTGACGCGCAGGAGCGGCAAGCAGTGCCAGTCGTCTCTGCTGCCGACCAAAAGGACGGCCTCCGTGCAGCCGCGGAGCACCAAGGGCACTGAGTCAGTTCATGGATCCAGCTCTCATGCGGGCAAGGACGGCACGGCCGGATTGCCATGGCGACGGATCATGCGATCAACTCCATGGCGGCCTCGTGCAATTCGGGAGTGGCCGCTGCCAGCACCCTGCCCCCGTCGTGAGCCGGCTCTCCTTCCCAATCGCTGACGATTCCTCCTGCTGCCTCAATCACGGCAATGGGCGCCTGAATGTCGTAGGCCTTGAGGCCGGCTTCAATGACGAGGTCAATCTGGCCCGCGGCGAGCAGCGCGTATGCATAGCAATCGCAACCGTAGCGGGTAAGTTGCACTTTGCTGGACACACGTCGAAACGCCGCAGCTTCGGCGAACGTGCCGACTTCAGGGAATGTCGTGAACAGCGTGGCGTCAGCCAGAGATGTTGTTTCGCTTGCGCTCAAAGGACGGCTGCCCTGCGGTCCCTCAAGAACGGCCCTGCCTCGACCACCCATGAATCGCTCGCCGATATAAGGTTGGTCGATCAGCCCCAGAATCGGCCCATCGCCATCTGCAAGCGCAATCAAAACGCCCCAAGTCGGCGTTCCGCTAATGAACCCTCTCGTGCCGTCAATCGGATCAAGAACCCACGTCAGGCCGCTGACGCCATGCTTTGGCTCAAACTCCTCACCCAATATTCCGTCTTCCGGTCGAAGCTCTCCGAGGATCGCGCGCATCGAGGATTCTGCATTCCTGTCAGCAATTGTAACCGGGTCAAA
>VXPN01000269.1 GCA_009839535.1 Boseongicola sp. SB0662_bin_57
ATCTGCCGGAAGTCGTGCGGCGGGCGGACGTGGTCGTGGCTGCCGTCGGGCGACCCGCAATGGTTCAAGGCGACTGGATCAAGCCCGGGGCCACGGTGATCGACGTGGGCATCAACAGGGTCGATGCGCCGGAAAGGGGCGAGGGCAAGACGCGGCTTGTGGGCGACGTCGACTTCGAACGCGCATTGCAGGTGGCAGGCGCAATCACTCCTGTACCCGGTGGCGTCGGACCGATGACCATCGCTTGCCTGCTTGCGAACACGTTGACGGCATGCTGCCGTTCGAACGGCGTTCCGGAACCGGAAGGCTTGACGGCCTGAATGGCCTGCGGACGTTTCTGAACCGGATCCGGCATTGATCCGCCGCGCTTTACGGCACAACGTGGTTGCTGGCCGGTTGGTGAAGGAGGTGTCCGGGCAAAGGGGGGTTCATGGCGTGAGCACAAGCATCGTCGTCCGCAACAGTGATCCTGGGGACAAGTCCTGGATACGACGCGAAGCCCGACAGAACGGCGTATCGATGGCAGAACTGGTCCGCAGCCCGACTCACGAGCAGCGTACGAAGACCGAGATTCGCCCGAAGCCGTCCGAGGCATTCACCCGGAATTTCGAAGCGGACCACGGTGTCGACCTTCCGCCCTTGGCACGTTGTGGTTACCGACCTCTTTCGTTGTCCACTGAGGGAGAGGCGTGACAGTTCCGATCACGTAGCTCTTGAACATAAGAGAGAGCATGGTCTCCGAGATGATGCGACCGCGACCTGAAACGCGGGTCTTCGAGTTCCTCGATTCAATCGCCGACGAAGGCCTGGGCCTTGCGTCGGTTTCCGTTTGGGAGGTGCTTAACGGCACCGGGCGTCTGGTGCACGGAAAGTCCCGGCGCAGTCTTGTCGGGCAGTTCCACGATCTCGTTGACGAATTGTTTGAGGATCGGATCGTGGACTGGACCCTTGCCGATGCACCCGGGAGACGTGCCGTGCCGAAGGGGTCGTTCTTCCACGCTTGGAGATGACGACACGTCCTTGCGCGAAAGGCGTTGGCGGGAATCGCCGTCGGGTTCGCTGGCGTCCGGAACAGCGTTCAATCCGCATGCGGGACTGGTGCCGGCAGCACTCGGGTTCCAGTGAGATACGCCATTGCATCTCCGGAAAAGAGGTTGCGCAGCGCGGATGTCGTCCAGTCGAGCCCTCCCGTATAGCAGCCATAGGCGGGCAGAATGAGCCGCGTCTCGTCAACCATGAAGCAGGGCCGGGACGTGCCGCGGATGCGCGCCTTGGGATGGAAGTGGCCAGAGATTTCTCCCGGGTCGGCGCCGGTTTCGGCAATGTGCCGGAAAGTGAAGGGGCCGAGCCGAAACTCGTTCAGGTGCGAGCCGCCCAGATTGGCGGGACCGGGATCGTGGTTGCCTTCGAGCCAAATCCACTGCCTGCTTTCCTGCAGTTGGGAAACCTTCGTTCGGATCGTCCCGGAAATCGCGTCGGCGGCAGCGAGGTCGTCGAAACTGTCGCCCAGGCACAGCACGATTTCCGGCCGCAACGCGTCCACGTCCGCGGCAAGGCGCGCGAGCGTCTCGTCGGCGTCATAGGGAGGCAGAAGCGTTCCGCTCCTTCGGGCGATTCGCTCCGACTTCCCCAAATGCAGGTCCGCGACTGCCAGAAGCTCTCTTGATGCCCAATGCAAGGCGCCTGACGGGAACAGCGTGAGGGTCTCCTCGCAGAACCGGATGTCGCGTGCGTTCATGATCCGTTCTTATTGCTGGCCTCCAGGAGTGGCAAGACTTGACGGGTGCGTGCCCGCTTGCGAAACGCGCCCATGGCCCGCAAACCTCCCTCCGACGCGCTCCGGCGCAACTTGTACGGACGTGCTCGAGGCCGGGGCTTGCGCGCAAGCCAGAAGCGCTATCTGGACGATCTCGGGCAGGTTGGACTGGCGGGCGTCAAGCGGGACGAGAATCCCGGGCGCAAAAAACTGGATCTCGGGGCAACGTTCGGCGACCGCCCTGTCTGGCTGGAAGTGGGTTTCGGCAGTGGCGAGCATTTGGTGCACCAGGCCGTCCGGAACCCGGGTGTCGGCTTTGTCGCGGCAGAGCCCTACATCAACGGCGTGGCAAAGCTGCTTGGCCGGATCAGGTCGACCGGAGCCAGGAACATCCGGATACATCCGGGCGATGCACGTGACCTGATGGACGTGATGCCCGAACGGTCCGTGGCCAAGGCGTTTCTTCTCTACCCGGATCCTTGGCCGAAGAAGAAGCACCACAGACGGCGCTTCGTGACACCGGAACACCTGGCTCCGCTCTTTTCGATAATGGCGCCGGGCGCCCGGTTCAGGATCTCGACAGACATTCCGGACTACGTGCGCCAGGCCATGGAGGAAGTGCCGAAGGCTGGATTCGCCTGGCAGGCGGAACGTCCTGACGACTGGCGAAAGCCATGGGAGGACTGGTTGCCGACACGCTACGAGCAGAAGGCGTTGCGGGACGGCCGGACGCCCACCTATCTCACGTTCAGGAAGCCCGGTGCGTGACTGCATTGCGCGCATCGCCATTGCCTGGCGTCGCGTTCCGATGCTGCGGCATGCGTGACGGTGGACCCTTGCAGTTCACTCCGATAATGAGTCGTGGGCGAAGAAGGAATGCCGATGCCGGAAAGTGGTGCACCTGAACCGATGACTGCGCGTCCATCCGGTGCGCTGACCGGAGAAGCGCATGTGCCAGGCGACAAGTCGATTTCGCATCGGTCGCTGATTCTCGGTGCGATGTGCGTTGGCGAAACGCGGATCGAGGGGCTTCTCGAAGGCGACGACGTGCTGGCAACCGCCGCCGCGATGCGTGCATTCGGAGCCGAAGTTGCCGACACGGGCGAGGGCAACTGGTCTGTTCACGGTGTGGGCGTGGGTGGCCTTGGCGAGCCTGCGGACGTGGTCGACTGCGGGAATTCCGGAACTGGCGCACGCCTTGTCATGGGCGCGATGGCAACCACGCCGATCACGGCAACCTTTACGGGCGACGCGTCCCTCCGTTCGCGTCCAATGGGTCGGGTCACCCAGCCTCTTGCCGACTTTGGTGCGCGGACCTGTGGCCGGTCCGATGGACGGCTGCCGATGACGATCACGGGCGCGGCGGATCCGGTGCCGGTCAACTACACCATGCCGGTTGCGTCCGCGCAGGTGAAGTCCGCCATCCTCCTCGCCGGGCTCAACGCGCCCGGCGAAACGGTCGTGATCGAGCGGGA
>VXPN01000243.1 GCA_009839535.1 Boseongicola sp. SB0662_bin_57
AGAACCCCGATCCCTTTACGCGGCCCGAGACGAAGACGATCCGCTACGCCTTGCTAACGCCTGAAGACCTTGCCAAGCAGATCGAGGTCGACGACGAGCAGCTTCGCACGCTGTACGACACTCGCGCCGACGAGTTTGTGCAACCGGAGAGGCGTCTTGTCGAACGCCTTGTATTCACCACCGAAACGCAAGCATCAGCTGCCAGGAATCGCATTGACCGCAATGAAGTCAGCTTTGATGCCCTCGTAGCGGAACGTGGTCTCGATCTTTCGGACGTCGATCTCGGCGATGTTACCGAAGAGGACCTTGGAGACGCCGCAGTCGAGATATTCGCGCTGGAAGTGCCCGGCATCGTGGGCCCGCTTCCGTCCGAGCTGGGACCGGCGCTCTATCGCATGAACGGCATCCTGGCCAGCCGGGAAACCACCTTTGAGAATGCCAGGGAAGAGCTTCGGCAGGAGGCCGCCCTTGATCGGGCAAGGCGACAGATCCTGGAGTTGGTGCCGGAAGTCGAGGATCTCCTCGCAGGCGGGGCGGACATGGCCATGCTCGCAGAGCGAACCGACATGAGGGAAGGCCGGATCGAGTGGAACGAGGACGTCTTTGACGGAATTGCGGCCTACACGGAATTTCGCACAGCAGCGGCCCAAGCCGGGACGGATACGTTCCCCAAAGTGGCTGAACTGGAAGACGGCGGCATTTTCGCCATGATCGTGGACGAGATCCATGAACCTGAACTTCGTCCACTGGGAGAAGTGCGCGAAGATGTCACTGCGGCGCTGATCCGCACCCGCACTGAAGAGGCGCTGATGGCCCAGGCGGAAGAACTTGCCGATCAACTGCGGGCAGGTCGGGAAATGGCCGCGCTCGATCTGGATCTGGAGTCGGATCGAGACCTTCGGCGCAACGGGTTCGTCGACGGCACGGCACCGGGTTTCATCGAAGCTCTCTTCGACATGACGCGTGACGAGATTCGAGTCCTGTCCTTCGACGGTGAGGCGTGGCTGATGCGGCTGGACACGATCACGAAACCTGACCCGGGTTCGCCGGGCACTGCAGCGGAACGGGATGCGTTTGCCGCATGGATCGCGACGGGACTGTCCGGTGGCATTCTGAATGCCTACACTCAAGCCTTGGTCGAGCAGGCCGAAGTCGAAGTGGATCAGGCCGCACTCAATGCCGTTCACGCGCAATTGCGCTGAAATGACGCTGGAACCATCTTTCGGCACCTTCGAGGCAGCCTACGAACGCGATGAAAACCAGTTGGTTTACACGCGCCTCGCCGCCGACCTGGATACGCCGGTCTCTCTGATGATGCGGCTCACGGGCGCGCAGGCCCATTCGTTTCTCCTCGAGAGCGTGACCGGTGGCGAAGTGCGCGGACGCTACTCGATCATTGGAATGAAGCCGGACCTCGTTTGGCAGTGCCATGGGCAAAAGGCCCGGATCAACCGGCATTTCCGCCACAACCCGGATGCCTTTGAAGCGGATCATGAAGATCCTCTGGCCTCGCTCAGGAAGATCATCGGCGAAAGCCGCATCAATCTGCCAGCCGAGCTGCCAGCCGCTTCAGCCGGCCTGTTTGGCTATCTCGGCTATGACATGATTCGGCTCGTCGAGAAGTTGCCCGACATAAACCCTGACCCTGTGGGTCTTCCCGACGCAGTGCTGCTGCGTCCCTCGGTGGTCGTCGTTCTTGACGGCGTGAAGGGCGACGTGATCGTGGTCTCCCCGGCCTGGGCCAATTCCGGCCTTTCAGCACGCGCCGCGTACAACCAAGCCGCTGAGCGCGTGATGGATGCCGTCCGCGATCTTGACCGGCCCCTGCCCCCTGCGGGTCGCGACTTCGGAGACGAGGTGGGTGCGCCGGAACCGGTCTCGAACGTATCCAAGGAAGACTACATGGCCGTAGTCGAAAGGGCTCGCGAGTACATTGCCGCAGGTGACATCTTCCAGGTTGTCGCTTCCCAGAGATGGACATTGCCGTTTGCATTGCCGCCCTTCTCGCTCTATCGTGCGCTGCGCCGGATCAACCCTTCGCCCTTCATGTTCCATTTCGACTTCGGCGGCTTTCAGGTCATCGGTGCATCGCCCGAGATCCTGGTTCGCGTCTTCGACGGCAAAGTCACCATTCGCCCCATTGCGGGCACCAGGGCACGAGGCAAGACGCCCGACGAGGATCGCGCCCTGGAAGCCGAGCTGCTGGCAGACGAAAAGGAATTGGCCGAGCATTTGATGCTCCTCGACTTGGGCCGGAACGATGTCGGTCGCGTCGCCAAGATGGGCACCGTGCGGCCAACCGAGGAATTCTCGATCGAACGCTACAGTCACGTGATGCACATCGTTTCCAACGTCGTTGGCGAACTTTCGGAGGAGCACGACGCTCTGTCCGCCCTGCTTGCAGGGTTGCCCGCCGGTACGCTTTCAGGCGCACCAAAGGTACGGGCAATGGAGATCATCGACGAACTCGAGCCGGAGAAGCGCGGAGTCTACGGCGGTGGCGTCGGCTACTTCAGTGCTGGCGGCGACATGGACATGTGCATCGCGCTACGCACCTCTGTCTTGAAAGACCGGAAGCTCTATATCCAGGCGGGGGGCGGCATCGTCTGGGACAGCGATCCCGAGGCGGAATGGATCGAGACAGTCGACAAGTCGGATGCCTTGAGGAAGGCTGCCGAGGACGCGGGCCGCTTCGTGCATAGCGGGAACTGAGCCTGCATTTTCGTGCTGCCGCGCGCTCTTCCGCAATTGCTGTCCCGGGCAATGCACCGGGACAGGGTCGTCACGACGTCGCCACAGGCACCGAGCAGCCAGCCGCACCTGAAACGGGTTTGTCGTGCCGGCAATGCCTCGGCCATGCGCCTCCGTCAGCGCGCAGATGCATCGCGTAACGCTTCGTGCAGATCGCCGCAGTCAATTGCGGCCGGATTCGCCGTCAAGCGTTGGAAGTCTCTCCGTCAAGAGAGCAAGTCCCCGTGGGCACGGGAAGGCCTCGCTTGGCAGGACCCCGTAGACAAAGACCGCGTGGGCAGGTCCCGGCGCTCGCCAGCCTCGCTCACGGGCTGGCGCTCCCTCCGTGCCGACCAGACGGCAGGGCAGCACAAAGTGCTTGACATGCCCCGCGGCCACCTCACAGCCTCGGAGGATGGGCGGGCGGTTAGCAGTCTCATGCAGATGGGCTGAAATTGAAGCTGTAACTTGCACCGGCGGGTCATCCACGTGA
>VXPN01000333.1 GCA_009839535.1 Boseongicola sp. SB0662_bin_57
ATCGAGTTCATTCACCAGCGGATCGTCGAGCTTCGCGACCGGGGGAAGGCGATTCTCCTGCTTTCGGTGGAACTTGACGAGATCCTCTCGCTCGCCGACCGCATCGCGGTGATGTTCGACGGACAGATCATGGGCGAGCGGATGCCGGACCAGACCAGCGAGCACGAGCTCGGCCTGCTCATGGCGGGCATCACGGACAAGGCGACCGCGCCATGAGTAATGCAGGCATCAGCTTCTCGACGGCAAGGGAGCCTGGGCGATGAATATCCTGCCGAAATGGGCCGACGCGATCCTGATCCCGCTTCTCTCGATCCTGATCTCGTTCGTGATTTCCGGGCTGGTGATCCTCTATCTCGGGCTGAACCCGTTCGAGGCGCTGCGGCTCATGGTCACCGGCGCGCTCGGCTCGAGCTACGGGTGGGGCTACACGCTGTTCTACACGACGAACTTCATCTTCACGGGCCTCTGCGCGGCGATCGCGTTTCACGCGAGGCTCTTCAACATCGGGGGGGAGGGCCAGGCCACACTCGGCGGTCTCGGCGTAGCGCTGGTCTGCCTGGCGGTTCCCTGGCCGCACTGGACCCTGGCGCTTCCGGCGGCGATGATCGGGGGAGCCTTGTTCGGGGCTGCATGGGCCTTCATCCCCGCATGGCTGCAAGCGAAGCGGGGCAGTCACATCGTCATCACGACGATCATGTTCAACTACATCGCGGCGGCCCTCATGGTCTACCTGCTGGTCGAGATCCTGAAACCGGAAGGGTCGATGGATCCGGCGAGCCGCCGGTTCGGCCCAGGCGCCGAGCTGCCGCTCTTTTCGGACATCTTCGGCCTTGTCGGCATACCGTTCTCGTCGTCCGCGCCCGCCAACATCAGCTTTTTTGTCGCGCTCATCGCCTGCCTGCTGTTCTGGCTGCTGGTGTGGCGAACGCGGCTCGGCTACGAAATCCGCGCCTACGGCCACAGCGAGACCGCCGCCGACTACGCCGGCATATCGCCCGTGCGCATGATCATCATCGCGATGATCGTCTCCGGCGCGCTGGCCGGCTGCATGGCGATCAACAGCGTCATGGCGACCGAACGCCTCGTGCTCAACTCGGTCGAAGGGGCGGGGTTCATCGGGCTCGCGGTCGCGTTGATGGGACGATCGCATCCCGTCGGCGTGATCCTGGCCGCGCTGCTCTTCGGGTTCCTCTACCAGGGCGGTGGCGAACTCGCGCTCTGGGCCAACATACCACGGGAGCTCATCATCCTGATCCAGGGCCTGGTGATCCTCTTCACCGGCGCGCTGGACAACATGGTGCGCATGCCGCTTGAACGGATCTTCCTCATGATCCGGCGGCCGGGAAGGCAGGGGGCCTGAGCAATGGACTTCGTGACGCTCCTTCAGGTCCTGGACACCAGCGTGCGGCTGGCCACGCCACTCCTGTTCGCCTGCCTTGCCGGCCTGGTCTGCGAGCGCGCCGGGATCTTCGACATCGGGCTCGAAGGCAAGATGCTGGCATCGGCCTTCTTCTCGGCGGCGGTGGCCGCGATATCCGGATCCGTCTGGATCGGCCTGCTTGCCGGGGTCATGGCCTCGGTGGCGCTGGCGGGCGTGCATGGCCTCGCGTCGATAACGTTCCGCGGCAACCAGCTGATCTCCGGCGTGGCGATCAACTTCCTTGCGTCCGGCCTGACCGTCCTGATCGCCCAGGACTGGTTCGGCCAGGGCGGCCGCACGCCGTCGCTCAGCGGCGGCGCGCGCTTCAACGAGATCAAGCTGCCCTTTGCCGACCTGCTGTCCGGCCTGCCCTACATCGGCCAGAGCTATGCCGAGCTGTTTTCCGGGCATTCGCTCCTCGTCTATGTCGGCTTCCTGACCGTGCCGCTGACATGGTGGGTGATCTTCCGGACGCGCTTCGGCCTGCGCCTGCGCGCGGCCGGCGAAAACCCGGAAGCCGTCGACACGGCCGGAGTCAACGTGATCAGGCTCCGTTACACGGCGATCGGGATCTGCGGGCTGCTTTGCGGCCTGGCCGGGGTGTATCTCGCCACCGGACTGCAGGCTGGTTTCGTCAAGGAAATGTCCTCCGGCCGGGGGTTCATTGCGCTGGCCGCGCTGATCTTCGCCAAGTGGCGGCCTTGGTACGCACTGTTTTCATGCCTTCTCTTCGGCTTTTTCCAGGCGCTTTCGTTCCGGCCGGACGTCGTGAAGGCGATGACGACCCTGGACGTCCCTGGCCAGCTTCTGGACGCGCTGCCCTACATCCTGACCGTGGTCATCCTGGCCGGCTTTGTCGGAAAGGCCATTCCCCCGCGCGCCGGAGGGGAACCCTACGTCAAGGAGAGCTGACCGTCGCTTGACCGGATTCGCTTCCGGCCCTGACAAGAACGGTCGCAGGCCTGGCCTTCCTTGGCATCACGCCTGGAAGTTTTCCAGCCTTGGTGGGCGATGGCGAAGCAAATGCCATCATGCGACCGACCAATCGGATCATTGCCGTGCCGGCACGGTGCGCGGGCAGGAAAGCGACGGAGCGGCACGAATTGTCGCAGAAGCATTTTCGTGCTGGTTCAAGCTCCATGCAGCATCCGAGGAAGAGACCATCGCCAACAAGTGCGCCTTCACGGAAGCGGCCGGCGATCCACGCGAAAGCGAACATGACTGTCGCGCGTTCATGCAGAATGCATGAATCGTCTGCACGGGCGAAGGACAGGATCATGCAGCCGATGCCCCGGTTCAACGCGAGCGATTTCACTCGCCACAGGAGTGACCCTTTCGATGCAGCAATTCGGTCGCCGGTCGCCATCACCAAGCATCGCAAGCCGAAGTTCGTCCCAATGAGCATGGATCAGTGTCAGCAACTGGCACGCGGCGGCACCCGGCAAGTCCGCTTGCTCGACGAGATGACCGACGCCCGGAAGACATTGATGATCGAAGGGCTTGAACGGGATCTGCAACCCAATGTCGATTGAAGCTGCGGCTGGTGAAGTCTTCCGGTACCCATTCCTTTGGAAGCGAGAGCAGTTGGCAGGTGAGACCCAGGGTCACAAGACGCGACCAGACTGCATCAGCGCAGACGGGAGGAGAAGCGATGGCGAAGTTGGACAAGGAACAGCGCAAGACGCGCAAGGACGCCCGCTTCCGTGAGCGCGTGGAGCAGCGACGGGCAAACGGCTCGGATGTTGTGGCGTACGCGCTGATCAACAGTCGCGCAT
>VXPN01000461.1 GCA_009839535.1 Boseongicola sp. SB0662_bin_57
TTCCGGGGCATCTCCATGCCAAGGCTCCCATCGACATGGCCTGCTGGGACATCGCAGGCCAGGTCGCGGGACTGCCGATCTCGGACCTCATGGGAGGCGGCTCGCGTACGCCGGCGCCCATCGCCTCTTCGGTCGGCGCCAAGACAATCGAAGGCACGCGCGACGTCATGAACCGGTATCGCGCGCGCGGCTACGTGGCTCATTCCGTCAAGATCGGCGGTGACGTCGACGTGGACATTGCCCGAATCCGGGACGTGGAGACACACCGCGGACCGAACGAAGTCATCCTCTATGACGCAAACCGGGGCTGGACCCGGCAACAGGCCCTTCGCGTGATGCAGGCGACAGAGGACCTTCGCGTCATGTTCGAGCAGCCCTGCGAAACCCTTGACGACATCGCTGCCATCCGTCCGCTGCATTCCGCACCGGTGAGCGTGGACGAGAGTCTTGTGACGCTTCAGGACGCCACCCGCATCGCCCGCGACGGTCTTGCGGAAGTGTTCGGAATCAAGCTCAACCGGGTTGGCGGACTGACCAAGGCTGCACGCATGCGCGATGTCGCACTTGCCCACGGCATTGACATGTTCATCATGGCGACCGGCGGATCGGTGCTGGCCGATGCCGAGGCGCTCCACCTCGCCGCCACGGTGCCGGACGCCCATCGGCTGGCGGTCTGGGCCTGCCAGGACATGTTGGCCAAGGACGTTGCCCGGGGCCAGGGGCCGCGCAACAGGGACGGCCATCTTCATCTTCCCGATTCGCCGGGCCTTGGCGTTCATCCTGACGAGGCAGCCCTTGGCGCGCCGGTTGCGGTCTACGGGTCGACGTGAACGTGGGCCGGATTGCAAGCCCTTGGCAGGCAACCTGCCTTGCGGGCATCGATGACTTTCCCGTCACCGGCCCGTGGCATCCAGGTCCGCCCGCGGCGGCAGGAGTGCGTCCATGAAAGTCTCCGCCGTTCGTCTCTGGCACCTGCCGTTGAAGAGCCACCAGGCCTATCACATGGCCAACGGCAAGACCTGCGACACGGTCGAAACCGTGATCCTGGCGATCGACACCGACGCGGGCGTCACCGGCTGGGGAGAGGTCTGCCCGATCCCCCGTTACCTTCCGGCCTACGCACGTGGCGTTCAGCCAGCGATCGTCGAACTTGCGCCGATGCTGCTTGGCAGCGACCCGATCGGGCCGGACGCCGTCATGTCGAGAGCCGACGCATGGTTGCAGGGACATGTCTATGCGAAGTCGGCGATCGACATCGCGCTTTGGGATCTGACGGCGAAGGTTGCCGCCCTGCCCCTCTACCGCGTTCTTGGCGGACGCCAGGCGGCCTCGATGCCGCTCTATCATTCCATCACCTGCATCGCGCCGGACGAGATGGTGCGCATCGCTCACGAAGCCAAGGCGCAAGGCATCGGGCAATTCCAGGTCAAGCTTGGCGCCTCGGGAGACTGGCAGACCGATGTCGAGCGGTTGGCCAAGGTCCGGGAAGCCGTCGGACCCGGACCGCTCGTCTATGGTGACTGGAACATGGGCGCCACGTCGCTTGAAGCCACGCGCGTGGGCCGTGCAGTACGCGACCTGGACATCATGCTTGAGCAGCCGTGCCGCACCATCGCCGATTGCGCCAGGGTTCGCGACGCGACCGGCCTTCCGATGAAGCTTGACGAGGCGGCCTTTGACACGGAGACACTGATCGAGGGGCACGCGCGGGCCTGCATGGACGCGGTCGCGCTCAAGCTTTCCAAGTTCGGCGGCATTTCGGCCTGTCGCAATGCCCGCGACCTCTGCCTGCATTTCGGCGCGAAGATGTGCATCGAGGACACCTGGGGATCGGACATCACGACCGCCGCCCTCCTGCACCTGGCGGCCACGACGCCGCCCTCGCGTCTCCTGAACACGTGCGATCTCTCGGGCTATGTCGGCCCGCGCCTTGACCCGAACGCACCGAGCCGCGAAGGAGGATGCATCGCGCCTCCCGAAGGTCCGGGGCTCGGGGTCGAGCCCGACCCGGACATCCTCGGAGACCCGGACCTGACGTTGGAGTAGGAGCAGGAGCAGGACATTGACCACGATCACGGTGCAGGCTGACTGGACGGTGCGTGCAAGGGCCGTGTCGCCCGCAAGCGGAATCGGCAGTTTCGATCCCGCATCGCATCACGGCCCACACGCGTGGCGACCGGCTTGCGATCACGGCACTTGCGCCGACGCCGCCTGGCGGCGGCCCGATCAGGTTGGGCGCATCATGTCGGCAACCGACGCTCGTGACGAACGTCCCGTCCGAAGACATGGCCGCGAGCGGCCTTGTCTGGCAAGAGCGCCGTTGCCAGCATGGCCGTCCCGGTCCAGGAGCGCCGACCCCAACAAAACAGCCGACACATGCCTTGGACGCCAGTCGTGGTCCGTCGCACGCTCGATCCACGACCCCGACTTTCCTGACCGGATCGCATTCTGCGATGCGTCGCTCAAGTTCGCGCACCGTCGGCAAGCTCGGAGAAGTCCCGCATGCCGATGATCACCGAAGCCACGCCGATCGCCCATGCCGACCCGATTCCGGAGGCCGCTGACGTCGTGGTCGTCGGCGCCGGCATCATCGGCACGTCGACCGCCTGGTTCCTCGGGCAACAGGGCGTGAAGGTCGCGCTGATCGAGAAGGGAAGGGTTGCCGGCGAGCAGTCGAGCCGAAATTGGGGCTGGATTCGCCAGCAGGGCCGGGACCGGGACGAACTGCCCATCGTGATGGAGTCGAACCGGATCTGGCGGAATCTTGCGGCAGAGACCGGAGAGAAGGACCTCGCGTTCGAAGGGTGCGGCCTGGCGTATCTCGCTGAGGACGACCGCGCTCTCGCCAGGTACGAGGAATGGCATGATCTCGCCCGGGAGCACCAGCTCGACACGCGGATGCTTTCGCCAGCGGAAGCACGAGAGGCATGTCCCGGACTTGGCGGACAGTGGGTCGGCGGGATGCTGACCCCGAGCGACGGGCGGGCGGAACCGTTTGTCGCGGTACCGGCGCTGGCGCGCGCGGCGCGGCGGTTCGGCGTTTCGATCACGGAGGACTGCGCCGTACGCACCCTCGAAACCAGCGCCGGCAAGGTTTTTGGCGTGCATACCGAACGCGGGCCCGTACGGGCTGACCGGGTAGTGCTTGCAGGCGGCGCCTGGTCCACCTGCTTTGCGCGCAACGCGGGAATTG
>VXPN01000469.1 GCA_009839535.1 Boseongicola sp. SB0662_bin_57
GTCCGACGCCTCGCAACACTACATCAGGTGTTGCACTTCAGAGTGGAACGGGGGTAACATATTAAAACAGATAAAGATAGATTACAAGGAACTGTTGTTAACCCCATGGCCGACCCGCCTCGCGCACGATGTTCCAAAGATCGACACCGCGAGATCCGTCCATCAGGTAGAACTCGAATCCGCCTTGCGTGGAATAGCCCGAGCGCGCCAGTTTCAAGGGAATTCCGTCTATCTCCGCGTCAACGAACCAGAAGAACCTTATCTTCCGCACCCAATCGCCAAAGATTGCAGCCACCACGTCCTCGGCCTTGGGGCCCTGCACGGCCATCGGCGAGACATCGGGCTCATTGATGTCGACACGGAGTCCTCGTTCGCTGGCAATGGCGCGCACCCACATCAGGACGCTGTTGTCCGCGATCGACAGCCAGAAATGCTTCTCCGCGAGCTTCAGGACCACGGGATCGTTGATCAAGACGCCCCGATGGTCGCACATCGGGACGTACATGCCTTGTCCCACCGAAATGCTTGACAGGTCGCGCACTGAAACGATCTGAACGAGACGCACGGCGTCCGGCCCCCTGACCTCCACCTGCCGCTGAACGGCGACGTCCCACTGGCTGGCGGCGTTCATCAGGCGCTCGTACTCGGCATCCGGGTCGCCGTACGAAACAGGCATCAGCATCCTGTTGTAGGGCGAAAAGGCGGTCACGCCGTCCTTCACGGTCGCATCGTAATATGGCGAAACGCGAAGCCGCGTGTTGGGGCCGATTTCAGCCATCTGCAGTCACCCCTTCCCTTTCCCAAGCGAAATTGCTCGATGTTACTCACGCACCCTGGCCGACCGCTCGCGGAGATAATGCCGCATGCAGTGCGGCGCTCCCAGTTTTCCTTGACAGGGATTGTCGATCCCGAAAGCCAAGACCGGTCAATGCAGCTTCCTGCCGATTCTTCAAGCTCTTCGCAATCTGCTCTATCTTGGTCCGCCGACGGCGTGGATGCTCGACATCGCACCCGGCTTGGCGGATCAGTGATGCAAAGTTACCGCACTGCAAAAGTTTCTGCGGGCTCGATCTTCATTTCGGCCGGAAGGAACGCTATCGGGCGCGGCAGCGCACTCATGCACGGCATGTAACGCGACCCGAAACGCTGCCCAACCCCTCCTGACCAAGACCGTCCGCCTTGCGGGAGGCCTTGGCGCTGTTCACGTCAGGCTGCGTTCCTCTCGCAACATGCTGACGTCGCTCGCGCGGGCCAATACGTAGGAGAGTGAAAATGGCTCACTGGTACACGGCCGACCTTCATTTCGGCCACGGAAACATCATACGGCTCTGCAACCGGCCGTTCCACAACGCCGACCAAATGGACACGATCCTGATGGAGAACCTCAGGAGTTGCGTGGACCGGGGCGACCATCTCTGGATCGTCGGCGACTTTGCGTTCGGCAGGAGGTCGAAGGATACGGTCTGGCTGCGGGAGCTCTTCGACCAGTTGCCGGGAGCGCGCAAGCACCTGCTCATCGGCAATCACGATAATTTCCATACCCAAGCGCTGCCGTGGGACAGCCTGTCGCATCTGGTCGAACTCAAGGACGGCCCCAAGAACAGCCGGCCCAACACGTTGTGCCACTATCCAATGATCACGTGGAACCATTCCCGGCGGGGTGCGTTGCAGCTCTTCGGCCATGTCCACCAAAACTGGGCAGGCACACGGAACTCGATCAACGTCGGCGTCGACCTCTGGGATTTCATGCCCGTGCGGATCGAAGACGTTCGCGAGCGCGCCAAGGAACTCCCGGTGAACCTGTACTGGGATGATGCGGAGCCTGGAGCAGACCTGGGGTAGATCGTTCCGGCGGTTTCCGGCGTGCCCGAAGACCGCCGGAAACACTGCCGAGAATCGCTGGCCGCTCTCTTGGGCGACGCCCCTGCCGATCTTGCCGCTCGCCCGGCGGAAAGCGGCCTGCCCAGCACGCATTGCACCGGAAGATCAGGCCGGGGAGCGGGTGCATTCGCAATCAGTCGAGAACTCGCCGAGAAAAGGACGCTCTACGGCTGATCAAGCCGTGTCGGCAAACCGCCCTCGACATCGTCGACGGTCATCCTTGCCGGATGCTGCCGCCTCGCTCAGCGCAGCCGTGTTCCCTGGAACGACACTGGAGGCAATGACAAGAACACGATGTTTCGACCCTTTCGAAGTTCGGCTCGTTGCATCGTTTCAACTTTCTTGGCGGCAACCGGAGAGCTTCCTCTGGCGCTTACCGTCGTGCATGGGGCGGCAGCCTGAGGCCGTCTGACTCGATCTCTGCCCGATCCCGGTACCCGATCAGGATTCCGGGCGGTTCCCGGGCGTCCGTCATTGCCTCGACTTCTTCCGCCGTCCTGGTGATCCGGTTGTGGTGCCGCCGAGTCCATTCGAAATGCAGCCCGCACAACCTGTCGACCTGCTCGGCGAAGGCCGGATCACCTCCCAAGTCGACCAATTCGTTCGGATCGGATTCCAGATCGAACAGCATGGGGCGCATCTCTTCGACATGCACATATTTCCAGCGCCCGTCGAAGACCATGGTCAGACGGGCGTTGCCCTGATCGACCCCTACCGTCCTGCGAGCAGCGCGCGTGGCGTAGTCGTATTCGGAAACGCAGAACTCCCGCCACGGAAGCCCTTGACCATGAAGCAGTGACTGCAATGACAATCCCTCGATGACGTTTCGCTTGGGCTGACCGCCGAAGAACTCGACAAAGGTCGGCGTCAGGTCGACGCCTTCCACAAGCTGATCGACAGTCGTTCCCCGGGTTGCATCCGCTTCCTGTCGTGGATCGTACACGATCAGGGGGACGCGGGCCGAGCAGTCATAGAACAGGTCCTTCTCGCCCAACCAGTGATCACCCATGTTGTCGCCGTGATCCGAGCAGAACACGATCATCGTGTCGTCCAGCCGGCCGCGTTCCCCTAGATAGGCGAAGAGGCGACCCAGATTGTCATCCAGTTCCCGGATCAGCCCCATGTAGACCGGCGCAACAAGGTTGCGCACTTCGTCACGAGAAAAGTTCTTGCTCACGCGCATGTCCATCCAGGCCTGCATGAGCGGATGATCGGATCGACGCTCGTCATCGCTGCGGTTCGCCGGCGGCAGGTCGGCAGCCGAATACATGTCGTTGTACGGGGCCGGCGCCAGATACGGCCAGTGCGGCT
>VXPN01000527.1 GCA_009839535.1 Boseongicola sp. SB0662_bin_57
CCCACCTGCTGGCCCATCAGTACGAGGGACTGATTGAACGGTCCCAGCTGCGCGGAAGAAAGCGCGGCGGCAAGCAAAGAGGGACGGCAAGACGGTGAACATCATTCTCATAGGCCCGCCCGGGGCCGGAAAGGGAACACAGGCGCGAATCCTTGAGGAAGAGCGCGGCATGGTCCAGCTTTCAACAGGTGACATGCTTCGCGAGGCCCGCACGTCCGGCACCGAAATGGGCAAGAAGGTGGCGGACATAATGGACTCGGGCGGTCTCGTGACTGACGAGATCGTCGTCGGCCTGATCGAGGAGAAGCTTCAGTCGGTGGATGGAAACGGGTTCATCTTTGACGGATTTCCGCGCACGCTGGCACAAGCCGCCGCTTTGGACAACCTGCTCAGGGCGAACAGGAAAGAGCTGGGTGCCGTTGTCGAGATGAAGGTGGACGACGATGCGCTCGTCGCACGGATCACGGCCCGTTCGACCTGCGCAAATTGCGGAGAAGTCTACAACGACATCACTCGACCGATCCCGGATGACGGCAAGTGCGCCACCTGCGGCGCCTCGGATTTCAGGCGTCGTGCGGATGACAACGAGGAGAGCCTCAGGACGCGCCTGATGGAGTATTACAAGAAGACCGCGCCACTGATCGGGTACTACTACCATGCCGGTCTCTTGAACCCGGTCAACGGGCTTGGCGAGATCGAAGAGGTAAAGGCCGAAATCGCGGCATCGCTGGGTGCATGACGAGCGAACTGACCGGCCAGAACGGAAATTGCGGATGGCGATGTTTCGCCCCTTGACCCGCAACGGGCAAAGGCATACTTACCGCCATCTTGAACGAGAATCACGAACCAAGCCCGGGTCGGCACAGTCCCGGGCTTCCGTTGTGAAAAAAGGGCCTGGAATCACGGGCTCGCAACGAAAGGAAGAATTCCGTGGCACGTATTGCTGGCGTGAACATCCCGACTGCGAAGCGGGTTCCGATCGCGCTCACCTACATCACCGGCATAGGCCAGTCCTCCGCGAGAGCCATTTGCGAGGCGACGAACATAGACGTCTCGCGCCGGATCAACGAACTCAGCGACGCCGAAGTTCTCGCAATTCGCGAGCACATCGACGCGAACTACAGCGTCGAGGGCGACTTGCGGCGCGAGGTCCAGATGAACATCAAGCGCCTCATGGACCTGGGCTGCTACCGCGGCCTGCGTCATCGCCGGAACCTCCCTGTGCGCGGCCAGCGCACGCACACCAACGCCCGCACCCGCAAGGGCCCGGCGAGGCCGATCGCCGGCAAGAAGAAGTAGGGGAGGGCAGAGAGCATGGCACGTGATCGCCGCATCAAGAAGAAGGTATCGAAGAACATCGCCGCCGGCGTGGCGCATGTGAATTCCTCCTTCAACAACACCAAGATCCTGATCTCGGACGTCCAGGGCAATGCCATTGCCTGGTCCTCTGCCGGAACGATGGGGTTCAAGGGCTCCCGGAAGTCGACGCCCTATGCCGCGCAGATGGCCGCGGAGGATGCCGGCCTGAAGGCAAAGGAGCATGGGGTTCGCACGCTTGAAGTCGAGGTGCAGGGTCCGGGCTCGGGCCGGGAGAGCGCTCTGCGTGCCCTGGCCACGGTCGGCTTCACCATCACGTCGATCCGTGACGTGACGCCAATTGCACACAACGGCTGCCGTCCGCCGAAGCGCCGCCGCGTCTGAATTCTGCGGCGGGCCGCGAAGCGGGCCGCAAGACCTCGGGAGCGCGTGGTCTCGGACATGGGCCAGGCGCAGGAATTGAGGAGATTCACATGATCCACAAGAACTGGCAGGAACTCATCAAGCCGACTCAACTCGAAGTGAAGCCTGGCAACGACCCCCTTCGGCAGGCGACCGTGATCGCGGAGCCGCTGGAGCGCGGTTTTGGCCTGACATTGGGGAACGCGCTTCGCCGCGTCCTGATGTCCTCGCTTCAGGGGGCCGCCATCACCAGCGTTCAGATCGACAACGTTCTCCACGAGTTTTCCTCCGTGGCAGGGGTGCGCGAAGACGTGACCGACATCGTCCTGAACCTGAAGGGCGTCGCCATCAGCATGGAGGTCGAGGGGCCGAGGCGCCTGTCCATCAGCGCCAAGGGGCCTCAGATCGTGACGGCCGGGGACATCTCCGAGATCGCCGGCATCGACATCCTCAACAAGGATCACGTGCTTTGCCACCTCGACGAGGGCGCAAGCCTCTACATGGAACTGACCGTGGAGACGGGCAAGGGCTACGTGGCGGCCGACAAGAACCGCCCCGAGGATGCTCCGATCGGCATGATGCCGGTCGACGCGATCTATTCGCCCGTTCGACGGGTCAGCTATGACGTGCAGCCGACCCGGGAAGGCCAGGTGCTCGACTACGACAAGCTGACGCTCAAGCTCGAAACCGACGGCTCGGTCACTCCGGAGGATGCCGTGGCGTTGGCGGCGCGGATCCTGCAGGACCAGCTTTCGACGTTCATCAACTTCGACGAGCCTGAATCGGCGCAGCGGGCCGACGAGGACGACGGTCTTGAGTTCAATCCGCTCCTGCTGAAGAAGGTCGACGAGCTTGAGCTCAGCGTTCGGTCCGCGAACTGCCTGAAGAACGACAACATCGTCTACATTGGCGACCTTATCCAGAAGACCGAGGCCGAAATGCTCCGGACACCGAACTTCGGCCGGAAGTCGCTCAACGAGATCAAGGAGGTGCTGTCCGGCATGGGCCTGCATCTCGGCATGGACATCGAGGAATGGCCGCCCGAGAACATCGAGGATCTCGCCAAGAAATTCGAGGATCAGTTCTGAGCAGCACGACGTCCGGAAGGCCGGAACAGCACGGGCGGAAGCCCCAAGGTGAGCGGGGGACGCGCATCCCTCGCCGGACAAAGCACAATTAGGGAATAAGAGAATGCGTCACGCCAAAGGCCATCGTCGCCTGAACCGCACTCATGAACACCGCAAGGCGCTCTTTGCCAACATGGCCGGATCGCTGATCGAGCACGAACAGATCAAGACCACGCTGCCCAAGGCCAAGGAGCTCCGGCGCGTGATGGACAAGCTGATCACGCTCGGAAAGCGCGGAGACCTGCATGCCCGTCGCCAGGCGGCGGCTCGGCTGAAGCAGGACATGCACGTCACCAAGCTCTTCGAGGTGCTCGGCCCGCGCTACATGGAACGCTCCGGCGGCTA
>VXPN01000235.1 GCA_009839535.1 Boseongicola sp. SB0662_bin_57
AAACGGAAATCCGGTCCGGATCGGGCCGCGACGTCGTACTTTAACCGCTTACGCGACGATGCTGTTCAGGCCGACGTCGATCCCGACGTCAGGGCGCGTGTCCCCCTCGCCCGGAACCCTCAGGTCCCGCACCTTGAACTGCAGCGTGACGTACCACTTCCCGTTCGAGCGGCTGACGATCGCGTGCACCGGCCTCGCGGGCAGCCCGCGATGCCACCGGACCTTGACGAGACCCGGGATCCCGACGAGCCGCAGCCTCCCGTCCCGGCAGACCAGCCCGTCGCCGACGCGGAAGTCGGCGCTGTGGAAGCGCGACTTCGCGCGGAAGCGCGGAAAGCCCGGCGTCTCGCCCGCCTTCACGCGGCGGAAGAAGGCGGCGAAGGCCTTGTCGAGCCGGCGCAGGACCTGCTGCCCGGCGCTGAAGCTGTATCCGGCCAGTTCCGGGACCGCGTCCCGGACGGCCTTCAACTCGTTCGCCTGGTCCACGTAGCCAAGGCTGGTCCCCTTCCGGTTCCATGCCTCGATCCGTTGCTGGAGGCCCGCGTTGCAGAGGTCGCGGAAGTGTCCGGGCATGTCCGGGAGGGCCGCATCCTGCGCCCCGTTCGGGCAGGGCCGGTACTTGTGGCTCCTGATCAGGTGCCTGCCCATGTTCGCCATGTGTTCCATCTGCCTCAGGCCGGCTGTCATTGCAAGGGGCGCGCATTCCCCTGTCGCCTGAAGGCGACAGTCCCCTGCGCAAGTTCTATGGACCTCGGTCCAGTTTGCGTCGCTGCCAGCGCGCTAGGTTCGCATGGGAAACCTGGACGATGCGGCGGTGCACGAGGCGGGTTCACTGACCAAAGCAAGAAGGCCTCCGGGTTTATCCGCAACCGCAGGGATAGTCATCCCGGGCCATGGCGCTTGACCGGATGAGCGAAGCGGCCCCGATTCATCATGGGCAGGTTCTGACCGGCCCTCTGTTCAGCGAACCAATGCGGGTCGAGACAGTGCGCGCAAACAGCGCCGGTTCCTGGATCGCGGGCCTGGTTGGAACGCAAACAGAGCGCATTCGCAGTGTCGGGCTCACTGCTGACGACATCGCGGGCCTCACGATAACCGGCTCCGACCTCTCCTACGATGCCGACGGGCGGCTGCTCTGGCTCGGACTGGAGGCCCATGCGCTCGGGATCGCCCACGAGTTGGATCCCTGTTTCGGCCGTTCAATTTCCCGCGTGGATCCGCTGCCGCATCAGCTTGAAGCCGTCTACGAGCACCTGCTCAAGCTTTCCACGGTGCGCTTTCTCCTCGCCGACGACGCCGGCGCCGGCAAGACCATCATGGCCGGGCTGTTGGTACGCGAACTCATGCTGCGCGGGCTGGCGGAACGAATCCTCGTCATTTGCCCAGCAAACCTCACCTTTCAGTGGCAGCGCGAGTTCAGGGAGAAGTTCGACGACAATGGCAACCGAATCGGCGGCGCGCGGATGACGGCGGCGGCAACGCTCCGCCCGAACCAGACCGGACGTCACTGTCGCTTGCCGTCGGACGCGGACTACGCGGCCGTGCACAAGGCCCAGGCGCGGGTTGCGGCGATACTGGAGAAATGGGAGCACGGCGGCAGGCAAGGTCTGTCGCCGATCCCGGATGAGCCGACACCCGTCGGCGACGGTTCTGGTGTCGGTCGAGCGTTCAGCGTCCAGCGGCACGGCATGTTTCAGTGGGGCGACCTGTTCACGGCGCGGCAGAAGGCGGCTTTGGTCGAATTGAGTGCGCAACTGCGATTGGCATCTCCGAGTATTCGCCAAATCGGTTCAATGGCTCTATCGCGACTTGCGGACAAGACTGTGGAAGCGGCAACCCAACTTGGCGCCGCGTCTTCTCCGCGGAATTGACGAGAACGCACATACGGAAGCACTGGAGAAGCAAATGGCAGAGGAAATCGCACTGCTGAACCGCATCACCGTTCGCGCCGACGTCTTCGACGGCAAACCGATCATTCGCGACATGCGTATCGCCGTGGAGCATGTGCTGGGCAAGCTGGCGGCCGGGGATACCGCAGAGACGATACTCCGCGAGTATCCGTTTCTGGAGCCGGAGGACATTCAGGCATGTCTGGTGTTTGCCCATCGCTCGCTGGCAGGCGAGCATGTGCATGATCGCATTGTCGTTCGCGAGGCTTCGTGAAGTTTCTCCTTGATGTGTGCGTCGCGTCGCGCATTCTGCACGACACGTTGGCCAAACTTGGGCACGATGTTCTTTCGGCCCGCGACGAACTTGCCGATGCCTCGGACAAGACGCTGCTCGACGTTGCCTACCGGGAAGGTCGCGTCCTCGTCACCGAGGACAAGGATTTCGGGGAGCTTGTCTTTGCGCTTCGTCTGCCGCATCCCTGCATCGTGCGGCTTGACGGACTGACGGCTGCCGAGGAGGCTGTGGCGATGCGGAACTTGATCGACCGTGAGGGCGCCGCGATGCGCACAGGTGCGATCATCGTGGTCACCGAAAACCACGTACGGATAAGGTCGGCGGAGAACACCGAGGGACGCAATGACTAGGGATCCATGGTACAAGGTCGTCACATTCCGCGCGGAAGTGTGGGAAGGCCGCTCGTTCAGCCCGGACGAATTCGCGATCGCCCTTGAGCAGGTGGTCGCCAAGACAGCCCCTCCGGACTACCGCGATCCGGTTCAGTTCTTCTCGCGAACCTGCTTTACGCGCGTCCTGAAGAACCATGCCGGCATGGTGCTTCGCCGGCTCGCCGGCGGCACGCAGAACATGTCCCCGGCAATTACCCTCGTCACCCAGTTCGGTGGCGGAAAGACCCACACTCTCACCGCGCTCTATCATCTCGCCAAGGCTGGCGTGCAGGCCAAGAACCTGCCCAGAGCCGCATCGCTCTTTCCTTCGATGCCGCACTACCACCCGGCCGAGGCCGCGGCAAAGCCGACGCGGCCGGCACGGCAACAGGATCCGACGATGGGGAAAGGGAACGATCCGTAGCGGCGCGGAGCGTCCGCGACGAACGCCGGATCCGTCCCTCAGGCGCGGATCGTCAGCTGGGCCAGCACGAGACAGGAGACATCGGCCGGCACGGACGGCAGAGGTCTCGCCACAACAAGATCACGACGAACCGAAAGACGATGGGAGCCGTACAACGGTAAGCGGTTAAAGTACGACGTCGCGGCCCGATCCGGACCGGATTTCCGTTTG
>VXPN01000181.1 GCA_009839535.1 Boseongicola sp. SB0662_bin_57
CTGGTACCACAAGGTCGTCGGCAGGGAGAACGTCCCGATCGTGGACACGTGGTGGCAAACCGAGACCGGCGGCCACATGCTGACGCCGCTGCCGGGCGCGACCGCGACCAAGCCCGGCTCCGCCACCCTGCCCTTCTTCGGCGTGCAGCCGGTGATCCTTGAGCCGCAGTCCGGCGAGGAGATCGGCAGCATGGAGGCGGAAGGCGTGCTTTGCATCAAGGACAGCTGGCCAGGCCAGATGCGCACCGTCTGGGGTGATCACGAACGCTTCGAGAAGACCTACTTCTCGGACTACAGGAACTATTACTTCTCCGGAGACGGCTGCCGCAGGGACGCGGACGGCTACTACTGGATCACGGGACGCGTCGACGACGTGATCAACGTCTCGGGGCATCGCATGGGCACTGCCGAGGTTGAAAGCGCCCTTGTCGCCCACGCGAAGGTCGCGGAAGCCGCCGTGGTCGGCTATCCGCATGAAATCAAGGGCCAGGGCATCTATGCCTACGTGACGCTCATGAGCGGAGAAGAGCCCTCCGAGGAACTGCGCAAGGAGCTTGAGGCTTGGGTGCGTTCGGAAATCGGCCCGATTGCCAAGCCGGACCTGATCCAATGGGCGCCGGGACTCCCGAAGACCCGCTCCGGGAAGATCATGCGCCGGATTCTCAGGAAGATCGCCGAAAACGACTATGGCGCGCTCGGCGACACATCGACCCTTGCGGAGCCCGAGGTCGTCGACGACCTGATCGAGAATCGCATGAACCGGGCCTGAGGCGCGGCTGACCCGGATTGCCTTCGCATCGGTTGCCGCCATCCTCGCCGCGCAGGTCTCGGGTCCGGAAGGTTGGCTCCAGCGGCGCATTCGGCTGGCCTGTCTCTACGGCTCGGCACTGTGATCCGCGTCCTCCATCCGGGACTGCGGGGAAACGCGTCGTGTCCTGCCGGCATCTCGTTCCCGTGTCGTTTGCCCTTCCCGCTGCGCAAGGTCCGGCCTATAAGCGTCGCCGTTCATGGAGCCGCCACTTTGCAGGTGAGTGGACTGATGCGGGGAGCGGATTGACATGCGCAAGGCCAAGGTCAAGCGAAAGACGGCGGAGACAGACGTATCCGCAGCGGTGAACCTCGACGGTTCGGGCGCGTTCGACAACAAGACCGGCGTCGGATTCTTCGACCACATGCTCGACCAGCTTGCCCGGCACTCGCTGATTGACATCACGACCCGCGTCTCGGGCGACGTGCACATCGATGATCACCACACGGTTGAGGATACCGGCATCGCCCTTGGCCAGGCGCTTGCGCACTCTCTCGTGGACAAGCGCGGGATCCGCCGCTACGGCAGCTGTCTCCTGCCCATGGACGATGCGCTCGTGCGGAGCGCGCTCGACCTGTCGGGTCGCCCCTACCTGGTGTGGAACGTCGAGATGCCGACCCCGAAGATCGGCAGCTTCGACACGGAGCTCGTGCGGGAGTTTTTCCAGGCGCTCAGCACGCATGGGGGCATCACGCTTCACGTGGACATGCTGCATGGATTGAACAGCCACCACATCGCCGAGGCCGCGTTCAAGTCCGTAGCGCGCGCGCTTCGCGATGCGGTCGAAACCGACCCACGCAAGCTTGACGAGATTCCTTCGACGAAGGGCGCCCTCTGAGGCGATGCTGACCGTTCTCATAGACTACGGCGCGGGAAACCTTCATTCGGCGGAAAAGGCGTTTCAGCGCATGGCCGCCGAGGCACACGCCGGCGAGGTCCTTGTCACCTCCCGAGCCGAGGAGATCGCCCGTGCCGACCGCCTCGTGCTGCCGGGCGACGGCGCGTTTCCCGCGTGCATGCGTGCGCTCCGGGAGGAACCCGACATCTTCGAGGCGCTGACCGAGGCAGTTGAGGTCAGCGGTCGTCCGTTCCTAGGCATCTGCGTGGGCATGCAGCTCATGGCACGCAAGGGCCTCGAGCACGAGGAGGTGGACGGTCTCGGCTGGATCAACGGCGAGGTGATCAGGATCGAGCCGGAAGACGCGGCCCTGAAAGTGCCGCACATGGGCTGGAACGAACTCGTCGTCGATCGCCCACACCCCGTTCTTGACGGCATTTCGAGCGGCCATCACGCATACTTCGTCCATTCCTACCAGATGGAGATGGCCGACCCTGCCGAACGGATCGCCCATTGCGACTACGGGGGCGATGTCACGGCGATCGTCGCGCGGGACACGATGGTCGGGACCCAGTTCCACCCGGAGAAGAGCCAGGCCGCCGGATTGCGGCTGATTGCCAACTGGCTTGCGTGGCGTCCCTGAGGGCAACGGCATCGGCCAGCGGGACGCCTGCTCAAACCCATCCCTCAGAGCATGCGCGCTCTGCCCCTCCGTCAACACGTCCCGCCCATCCGCGACCGCAGGCAGAGACGGCACCGCGGGCGAGAGGTCCGATCCCAACTGGATTCAGTCAGCCCATTGCCAAGGTCGCGTGTAGACCCCCAAGGTCTTCGCGATTGCGGTTTCGTCCGCTCCGTCCCGCCCGTCCAGCCTGGCAACCAGCCCAAGACGCTTGTCCTCGGCCACGTCAGCAACGCGGGCGGCATGACCGTCGGCCTCAAGCGCCGCATTGTACACGCGCCGTATGGCCATCCTTCGCAGATCGGGCTTGAAGATCTTTCCGACGGCTGTCTTTGGCAGTTCGTCAACGATCTCGATGTATTTCGGCAATGCGGCGCGCTCGGAAATCTTCTCCTCGGCGAAGCCGGCCAACTCTTCCGGCGCGACCGAAGCCCCGGCGACAAGTTCGACGTAGGCGCAGGGCAACTCGCCGGCATGCGCGTCTGGCTGCCCGATGGCACCGGCCATGGCGACAGCTTCATGGCCGGCAAGCGCCTCCTCGATGACCGCCGGATCGATGTTGTGGCCGCCCCGTATGATCAGGTCCTTGGCGCGTCCCGTGATCCAGATGTAGCCGTCGCCGTCGACGCGGCCGAGATCGCCGGTGCGCAGGTAGCGCCCGAAATGGTAGAGATCCGCATTCTTCTCCGCCTCCGTGTAGGCGCCGCCCGCAACGACCCCGGGATTCGAGACGCAGATCTCGCCCACCTCGTCGATGGCGCATTCCTCGGGTCCGTCATCCGTCGTCCTGAGGATCTTCACGTCCGTGTAGGGGAACGGGATGCCCACGGATCCCACCTTCTTGACTCCGCCGAT
>VXPN01000300.1 GCA_009839535.1 Boseongicola sp. SB0662_bin_57
ACGCCTGCGCGTCAGCAACCGACACAGGATGATCGACTCGGTCTTTGGGACCGGCCTTCCGTTTGCAGGCCGGGCCCACCTCCCGGTCATGTTGCGGGAGCTGTCCAAGCTCCTGCCAAAGACTGCCGGCGTGCGGCAGTTCGGGGCTGCGGCACTCGGACTGGCTTACGTTGCGGCGGGGCGCTACGAGGGATTCTGGGAGCGAGACCTTCGCCCTTGGGACATCGCGGCGGGCATCCTGCTTGTGCGCGAGGCGGGAGGGTTCGCCGACGGAGTGGTCGCGAACACCAATCCCATGGTGACTGGCGACGTTTTGGCCGCGAATTCCGAAATTTACGAGGCCTTTGCCAAGGTGATCCGCGCAGCGTGAAGTACGCACCTGCCGAAATTGCGCGAAGTCCCTGAAGGGCGCCGCCGCACTTGGATCACGGACGGCCTCATCTGTCCCTTCCTTCGCGAATCCGCCCCAGAAGCCGCCCGATGACGAACGAGGTCCTCGGCGCATAGACGTAGCGGGTGCGGGTCTTCGCGCTCCGGCTTCGCATCCGGATGAGACTGAACGCGATCAGGATCACGTGGGCCAGCGACACGAACGAGAACATGGCAGAGGGGCCGAACCTGTCGATCAGGGACGCCACCAGCCATGGCGAAGCGATTGCGCCCACGGCATAGTAGAAGATGAACGCCGCCGAGATGTCCACCCGCTCGTCCTGGCTGGCGAAATCGTGGGCATGGGCCGTGGCAACGGAATATATGGGAAACGTGATCAGGCCGAACAGTCCCGCAGCAGCAAATGCGGAGCCTGTGCCATTTGCGGCAAACGTGACCATCACGACGCAGGAGAGAATTGCCAGCACCGAGAGCGCGATCAGCACGATGCGTCGGTCGTAACGGTCGGCCGCCCAGCCGACCGGATACTGGCTCAGTGCCCCGCCCAGAACGAAGGCCGCCAGAAACAGCGCGATTTCGTCGGTCGAGAGTCCGACTTCAACGCCGTAGATCGGGCCGACCATTCGGAAGGCGGCGGCTGTCAGGCCAGCCGAGACGACACCGGCGACCGCCAGCGGCGAGCGCTTCCATGCAAGACCGGGCCGAAGGCGCCGGGCCTTTGGTACCTGGGGTTGCTCGATTCGGGTCAGGACGAGAGGCACAAGCGCAGCGCAGCAGATCAGCGCGAGAATGTTGTAGGAAACGTAACTGGCGGGTTCGAGAACCGAGATCATCAATTGTGCTGCCAGCGCCCCGCTGATGTCGACGACACGGTAGACACCGATGGCCCGACCCCTTGTCGCGTTGGTGACCTTTGCCTGAAGCCAGCTCTCCACGACCGTGTAGCAGCCCGCAATGCAGATCCCCGAAAGGACACGCATGACCATCCACGCCATCGCGTCGACGATCAGCATGTGGCTGAGAATGCCGATCGTGCCGGCGGCGGTGAAGGCCGCGAAGGTCCGGGAGTGTCCGACATCGCTCAGGATTCGCGGTGCCCAAATGCAACCGATGAAGAAGCCGGCAAAGTGTGCGGAACCCAGGAGTCCAACCTCGGAACGCGTGAATTCGAGCCGGATTCCCGAGATTGCGTCAAGAGGTGCGAGGCCGCCCGATCCGAGCTGCAGCAACAGGACGGACAGGAGCAAGGCCGCAAATGAAATCAGCATGCGCATTTGCCGTCACTTTTGGTGCGCCCTGATTTCCCGCGATCGCTTGAAATCGACACCGGAAGGGCGATTTTGGGCGTGAATTGCCTTTCTTCAGCGACACGTGCCGCGGCCGTCCTGCCGACCACCGCGAGAAGCCCTGGTCCGGCGGGGCACGTTTCGGTGCCTGCGGGACTCGTCGAATTGAAATGTGTGAGATTGGCGGGCGGCGTTGTTCCGCATCTGGGTGCGCTGCCGGCCAGTCCGCATGCTTCAGGTACAATCGCGGCAGGCGCCGGAGCGAAGCCGCCAGGACGGCAAGGCCGACCTCATTGCCTGTCCAGCAACTCGATCCTGTGCCTCGCCAGCGCATCCGGATCCGGCCTGACGCCCAAGCCGGCGCCCTGCGGCAACTGAACCTTGCCGCCCGATACCGGCAGCTTGGGGTCGGTGATGTCGGCACTGGCAAAATAGGTGGACATGTAGAACTCGCAACCAAGGGTCAGTTGCGGCAGTGCCGCAGCCAGGTGCGCTCCTGCAGCGTGCGCAATGGAGGTTTCGAACATGCAGCCGCAATAGACCCCGATCCCGGCGGCGCGCGCGATGGCCGCCACTTCAAGGCAGCGCCGAATGCCGCCGGACTTCATGATCTTCAGCGAGAATATGTCGGCGATCCTCATGCGCGTGCCTTCCACGGCGTCGACCACGCCGAACACGCTCTCGTCCGCCATCATGGGGACGTCCACGGCTTGAGTGATCGCGGCGAGTGCCGCGCGTTCGTGACGCTTGACCGGCTGTTCGACGAAGTCCGGGCGAAAGGACTCCAGATCGCGCACGGTACGAATGGCGTCATGGGCGGCAAGCCCCTGGTTGTAGTCGATTCGAAGGCCGATCTCGTCGCCGTAGAGACCACGGAGTCTTTCGAGCCGCATCAGGTCGAATCCGTGATCCTTGAATCCGGTCTTCAGCTTGAAGAGGCGGACACCGTCCTCCCACAGGCGCGCGACGTCCTCCAGGTCGGCATCGAAATCGGGATTCGCGACGGAAAAGCTCAACCCGATTTCCGTGCGGGAGATGCCGCCTGCCATCTCCGCGATGGAAAGCCCTGCGATCTGGCCGGCAAGGTCGAGAAGGGCGCATTCAAGCGCCGCCTTGGCTTCTGCATGTCCCACGAGGACGTTGTCGGCGACATGCATCAGCCGTTCGACCTGCACCGGATCCGTTCCCACCACATGCGGCCGCAAGTAGGTGTGGAGAGCTGCCGCCGATCCTTCGACCGTCCCGGTAAAGACGGGCCATGGCGAAGCCTCGCCCCAGCCGGTCAGTCCGGTGTCGGTGGAAAGCTCCAGAAGGACTGCATTGATTCCCGAGACATCGCCTGAACCATGGGAGTGCGTTGCCTTGGCGGGCACATGCACCACATGGACGCGGAACCCTTCAATGCGGTGCTCAGTGTCGGTCATCAGGCAATCCATTCGCTGACAGGTGCGCGGGCGTCCTGAAGCGGCTGGCTGATCACGTCAACCAGCGTGGGTCCC
>VXPN01000557.1 GCA_009839535.1 Boseongicola sp. SB0662_bin_57
GTGTGCTCCAACCTCTCCGTTGCCAAGAAGCAGGAAACAGCCTGGCACCGCAGCGGCAAAATGGGCGAAATCCTCGGAAAAGCTCATTGGTTGGCGGTCCGGCACAACGTCAAGTTCGGCGCTCCGAGCCGCACGCATCACCGCCTCCGCAGGCCCCTCGGCGTTGATCGTCTCGATGAACTCGATGCTGAAGTCCACGTCTACAGAAACACCGTGTGCCGCTGCAACACCTTCCGCGATCTGGCGCATGAAGATCTCGACGTTGTCTCGATCTTCGGGGCTGCGGGCACGTACGTCGCCCTTCAACGCCACCGTGCCCGGCAACACGTTGCGTTGACCGTCGGTCTGAAATTCGGTCACCGACACCACCGCTCCCGCGCCGGGAGGCAGCTTGCGCGATACGATCGTCTGCAGTGCCAGCACCAATTCCGCCCCGACCGTGATCGAATCACGACCGGCCTGGGGCATCGAGGCATGACCGCCCTGACCGCGGATCGTGATCTCGAACAGGCTTTCCGAAGAGCAAATCAGGCCGGGGCGAGTTGACACCTGGCCGACCGGCGCGCCGGGCAGATTGTGCATGGCGTAGACTTCCTCGATGGGGAAGCGCTCCAGAACGCCCTCCTCGAGCATCGCCTGCGCACCGAGACCGTGCTCTTCGTTGGGCTGGAAGATGAACACGACGGTACCGCTGAAGCCGGGGTCTCCAGCAAGGGTTCGGGCTGCCCCCAACAGCATGGCCATGTGACCGTCATGCCCACAGGCATGCATGACGCCGGGCGTTTCGGAAGGATACCCGTGACGGCTTGCCTCATGAATCGGAAGAGCATCCATGTCAGCGCGCAACCCTATCGCCCGGTTGCCTTCTCCGGACCGGAGGACTCCCACCACGCCCACGCCTTCATGCACTTCGAGGCCATGTCCGCGCAGAAACTCCGCAACCCTGGCCTTCGTGCGGAATTCCCGGAACCCAAGTTCGGGGAATCGGTGGAAATCGCGTCTCAACGCCGACAGGCTGAAGTCATCGTTATCCACAAGGACCTCCTCGAATTTCCCTTCCTGGCCTGCTTCCCCGTCACGCGGCCAAGGCGAGCCTAACCTGTTTCCCAAGTGACGCGTCAGGACACAGCGACGAATTCTCTCAAGGGGAATTGGCCCTTGGCAACCCCCGACGGCGACCGGCCCGTCCTGGGGCCGCAACGACACGATCCTGCTTCCGCAAGGCTTGCGGCAGAAGAGCCTTTCCGGGCTTGGAGAAGATATGCCCAAAACCTCTCAACTCGTCCGTGATTCCGGCTCGGCGCAGGCAACTCCAGAACTGTGCCTGGTTGGACGTGATGACCGGCTTGCCGATGACCTGCTCGATCTCTTCGGCAACTTCGAGCGCCCGTATGCCGCCGCAACTCAGGAAGATCGCATCCGCGTCCGGCCGGTCGATCCTGATCGCGAAGGTCCTCCAGAATTCCGGCGTAACCCGCCCCATTTCCGTTCCGGTGCTCAGGTTAAGACCCTGAATGTCAAGAACTTCATAGCCCTTTCCCAGCAGGTACTCGGCTTCTGCAGTGTTGACCTCGTCAAGATAGGGCGTTCCCACGACAAGCTTCTTCACCCGCAGTTCGCTCAGCGCATCAAGCACACCCTGCACAAGACACATTGGCTGGGCCCAAGGCGCACCCTTCCTGATTTCGGACATGACCCGGTCCTCGCCGATCACGATGGATCCGCTCGTGCAGCTGTAGCTGACGACATCCGGCTTCAGATCGGGCTGCAGGCGGGACGCTGCATCCGCCATGTGCTCGATGTGGCGCGACAGCGTTTCATTGGTTGTGTGGTCTTCGGTCTTCAGTCGGGTGAAGTGCACCGCAACGCCCTCGGGGGCCATGTCGAAGAAGTCGGATTCCGACGCGAGATCCGTGGACATGAGAATGAACCCCAGGCGGGCGCGATGATGGCGACCCTTGTCCAGAATCGGGGCCCAGCACCTGGATGAAACTACGTCGCCGGACTTGAACATTTGAGGACCCCTGTTTCCGTGAAGGTTTGCGGGTCTGCTCGTGGCAGAATTCCGAAGACCGACCGTCCAGGTTGGCGGCGGTCGCATGCGATGCACCTCCGGCCCCGTTGCACGCCCTCATGAACCGTCGCGAGGACGTTCTGTGCTGGCTCCATCTTCACGTCTTCGAACAACTCGGCCAGAGCGTTCCCTGTTCTTCGATCCCCTGCCGCTGAAGAAGCAGACACCGTCGGCGATGTCACGTACAAACTCGGTCTGGCAGAAAGTGATCGGGAAATGGGCCTCGATTCGGGAGACAGGCCTGTGGACGGCACTCGCGGCCTCGGCCTTCCCGGGATCGAGCTGGCCCTTGCCGGAATCCCGAATTCAGAAATGCGCAGGTGCTGCAACCCGTTCAGGCATCTGATCGCGCACGCAAAGGGCGTCGCAGGTACAACTGCCCAGAGATTCAATCTGGCGAACATCACCGGCACGCGTCACAGGACGTTCACCAATGTCCCACAGTACCCGTTTGTGCCAGATTGCATGTTTGCATGAACCGGAAAGCTGCCATTTCACCGGATGAGCGTGGGAGATGCCGCAACGATCCTCGGAACGTATCACGGCCGCTTCAGCCAGAACATTCCAACAAAGACCGGGAATTTGCGCGCCTCAAGCCTCAATCCTTGTAGTCAGGCTCCTCCCTGTCCAGCACCAGCTTCATCTCCTCGAAATGCGCAATTTCCGCGTCCTTGTAGACCTCCCACTCACATGCTGTCGCCTCGGCAAGTTCGTCCCGCATCACGGCAAGTTCCTGCCCGGTCTGGTAGGCCATGACCATCGTCCGGGCAGCGCGTTCAAGATGGTAGAGTGCATCCCAGGCCTCGGCCACGCTGTTGCCGAACGTTGTGACACCATGATTCTGCATCATCACGGCTCGATGGTTGCCCACGGTCCGGGAAATGCGCTCTCCCTCTTCCTCGTCGGACGCGATTCCGCCGAAAGCCAGATCATACGCCAAGCGCCTGAACCAGCGGGCAGTCACTTGGTCGACCGGCCTGATCGTCGGATCCTTCAAGCTCGCGAGCGCCGTCGAATATGGCGGATGGATGTGAAGCGCAACGCGTGCCTGCGGAAGGTTTCGGTGAAGAGCGGAATGGATCGACCACGCGCTTTGGTCCG
>VXPN01000136.1 GCA_009839535.1 Boseongicola sp. SB0662_bin_57
TTTCCTGCCTCGTGATGGCCAGCACGAGTTCCCTCGGTATCGGGAAATTGGAGACGCCCGTCCGCGCGATCGGGAAGTAGTACCTTGGCAGCACGATGCCCCGTCGCGCGGCCTGCTTGGCAATGGCCACCGAGAGATGCGGCTCGTTCACCGCCAGCACGTATTCCCCAAGGCTCCCGAGCTCGTCCCGTGGCAAGGTTTCGGCCATGTGACTGACGAACTGTTCAGCCTGATCACGCTCACCTGACGCAATGAAGAACCGCGCGGCCGCGAATGCCGAACTCTGCGGCAATGTGGTACTCGTCCATTCGGGAAACGTTTCCTCACCTCTCAGTGCCGGGTCGAGGGGAATGCCCGCCCTTTCCGCCGCCAGCAGGCCGTAGAAACTCGTCTGATGCCGGGCGCCGACGGCATAGGCTCGCCTCGCGCCTGCCAGGTCTCCCAGCAATTCGCGCGCCCGCCCTTCCCAATATCCCGCCCTGCCGAGGGAGATGGGCCTTTCGACCGCATCCCGGAAGCGCTTGAAGTGATGCAGCGCGACTCGCCCGTCGTTCAAGTAGGTCAGCGCCAGGTACCCGGAGAGCCACTCCAGATCTGCGTAGCTCGATCCCTCTTGCAGTCCGTGCCGGGACGCAAGCCGATATGCCAGTTCGGCCTTGCCGTCGCGCATCAGCCGACGTGCCAGCGACCTTCTCCACCCGGCCCAGCGAGCCGGTCGTCCAAGCCCGTCTTCGCCCGCCTCGAAAAAGAGAGCCGCCGCCTCCAGGTTGTCGCCGTTTCGCGCCCGCCACTGCATTATCTCGAAAGCCAGGCCAGGATGGTCGCGATGGCCTCCAGGCACCTTGCCGATCAGGACTTCGACGCCTGACCCGGTCCCGCGCCGGGCCAGCCGCGCCCTTGCGAGGGCCGCCCAGCCGTCGCTGACAAGCGGGTACATGCGCTCGGCGTTCTGCCGCGCGCCACGCCAAAGCAGCATGTCGAGCCGGGCTTCGTGATGCGCTCTGAGCGCGTTCCCGAATTCCTGGAGAAGCGCGTCATGATCCTCCTGCTCGATGAGCATCGTCTTCCAGACGCGCACCGCCTCCGCTTCGGCCCTAGCGTCAAGGCCCCTTGAACGGTAGGCGGCAATCAGGGCGCGCGCGCCCGCGCCCGTTTGAGGCGGCTGGCTGGAGAAAAAGTCTATGACCTCCAGCGGACGGCTTCCGGCGGGCACGTTGGTTTCGGACCGGCGCCGCAGGAGCTTCAGGCCGGGCCAGTCCGCGCGCCGGGCAAGAAACTTCCGGATCGAAACGAAATCGCCCTCGCTCGCACGAAACCGCCGCCATTCGATGATGTCGCGGGCGACGGGCCCTGCGATCTGCGCTTCGACGCGCGCCGTCTCCCAATCGCCTTCCTTCATGGCTTCGACCGCACGCTTGTAGCTTGCAATTTCGGCGCTTGTCTGGGCAAGCCCGGCCGTTGTCCATCCGCTCAGTAGAATCGCCGCAATCAGGGCCTTGAACATTGAGTCAATCCGCTCTCTCGTGCCCCCCGGCACGCGCATGAAAGCACGTTCAGGCAGCCTTGGCAATTCCCCGGGTGGACTATAGGTTGCACGGGTCGCGCAGCATTCATGGCGCGGCACGGTGGAGACATGTCATGATCCAAGGTTCGATCCCCGCACTCGTGACCCCGTTCAGAGATGGGGCGCTGGACATCGAAGCACTCAGGTCGCTGGTCGAATGGCAGATCGAGTGCGGCTCGACCGGGCTCGTCGCCGTCGGCACGACGGGCGAAAGTCCGACGCTTTCGCACGAAGAGCATGAAACGGTGGTCGAGGAGGTCGTGAAGGCCGCGAACGGGCGGGTGCCCGTGATTGCAGGGACGGGTTCGAACAACACGGCAGAGGGGATCCGTCTCACGCAGCATGCCGCAAGGGTTGGCGCGGATGCGGCGCTTGTCGTGACGCCCTATTACAACAAGCCGTCGCAGGAAGGCCTCTACCTGCATTTCAAGGAGATGCATGATTCAGCCGAGTTGCCGATCCTGATCTACAACATTCCCGGCCGCTCGGCCATCGACATGTCGGTGGAGACGATGGCGAGGCTATCGAGGCTGCCGCGCATAGTCGGGGTCAAGGACGCCACCGGCGACCTGTCTCGCGTGCCGAAGCAGCGCATGGCCTGCGGCAAGGATTTCGTGCAGATTTCAGGCGAGGATGCGACCGCGCTTGGATTCAACGCTCACGGCGGCACGGGATGCATCAGCGTGACGGCAAACGTGGCGCCCGAACTCTGTGCCAGAATGCAGGCCGCCACCCTGGCAGGCGACTACGAGACGGCGCTCGAGATCACCGACCGGCTCATGCCGCTGCACATCTCGATCTTCATGGAACCCGGACTGGCGGGCGCAAAGTACGGGCTCTCGCTGCTGGGCAAATGCAGCGAGGAGGTTCGCCTGCCTATCGTGACACCGAGCGAAGCGGCCGTGGCCGCGATTCGCGAAGCCATGGACGGGGCAGGCATCCTGAATTAGGCCGTTCTTGCTCCGCGGCTTTCCGAGTTCCGGCAACGCCTCCCTTGACCGCTACGGCCCCGCTTAGAAGAAAGAGAGCCAGGGGCGATCAGGAGCGCGCGGCCACCGTCGGGCCGTCGGACTTTCTTCTAGAATATACTTCGAAACGAATGCAGAATTTCACCTTGACCTTGATTCGACATGGTGGACAGGCCGCCAGGGAGCATCGTCAACGCATGGGAGGAAAACATGTCTCACAGAAGTCTCGTCAAACTGGCTGCAGCAACTGCAGTGGCGGCCGGCCTCATGACGGCGGGGGCCGCGTTTGCCCAGGACGTCATCAGAGTTGGCGCAATCGCACCCAAGACCGGTCCCCTTGCGGGCGGCGCGGTCGTCACGCAATGGCCGAACATTCAATTGTGGGTGGAGCAGGTCAATGCTCGCGGCGGGCTCGACGTGGGTGGCAACAAGATGACCATCGAGCTGATTGAATACGACGACAAGACCAATCCGGGCGAACACATCAAGCTGGCCCAGCGCCTTGCGGAACAGGACAACGTGGATTTCGTTGTCGCGCCTTACGGCACAGGATTCAACATTGCCGCCGCGCCGATCTACGGGCGATACGGCTATCCCATGGTCGCCGTCTCGGCCATCACCGACAAGATGGATGAGCTTG